>NZ_JBFNFF010000005.1:0-101602 GCF_040888325.1 Streptococcus jiangnanensis
GCACCTTGCGGAGCGAGACGGACTAATAGTCACATAATTAGAAATCCGAGAACAAAAATAGTTACTGTTCTCGGATTTTTAAATCACATTTTTGTTTAAAACAAACAAATAATATGAAAAAAACAGGATTGAACTCGGCACTGACCCCCAATAATGGGACATGAGAAAAACCCTATGATGCGATCAGTTTTCTGTAATCTATGGGAGACTGGTCATTTAGTTTCTGTTGAATTCTAGTTTCATTATAAAATATGATGTAAGATTGACAATTTCTGTTATACTATCTTTAGTTAAGTTTTTCCATTTATGGAGATAGAAGGTTTCAGACTTGAGGACAGAATGAAACCATTCAATACAGGCATTATCTGCTGGTGTTCCTTTTCGGGACATGGAGCGGGTGATGCCTTTTTCTGTACAAGCTTGATAGTAGACTTTTGAGGTGTAGACAGATCCTTGGTCGCTATGTAAAAGTACTCCTTGAGGTAGCTCAAGTTGATTAAGTGTGTTGAGCACAAAGTCCGTATCTTGGCATTCAGAGATAGTATAAGCTACAATTTCACGATTATAGAGATCCATGATCGAAGATAGATAAAGTCTACAGTTTCCAAAGTAGAGGTAGGTGATGTCTGTGACAAGCTTCTCCATAGGCTTGTCTGCCTGAAAATCACGATCCAGCATATTGTCTGTTACATAAGTAAGGCTTCCCTAATTTAGGTCCCTTCTTGGGACGGACACGGCAGAGGTAGCCCTTTTCCTTCATGATACGATAAACCTTCTTGCGATTAACGACGTGGTTATAAACTTTCCTGAGCAAGTGAGTGATGGTTCGATAGCCGTAAATAAAGTGATTTTCCATACAGAGTGCCTCGATTTTATCTGCTATTTCGTCTTTTTTATGAGAATTTTTACACTCCTGTTTCCAGTGATAAAATGTTGAGTGTTTGACTCCGAAACACTCTAAAATAATCGATACAGGGCACGTTTTCTTATACTCTTTCACTAGCTTGATAAGACTTACTTTGTCGATTCTCTTACCAAGCTATGATACTTTTTTAGTAATTCTACCTGCAAATGTAACTGTTTCACTTCAGATAACTGGTTCATCCCTTTACCATAAGTATATTGTTTCCCCACAGATTGGTGGAAACGGTACAATTCATCATTCTGATACCATTGCCACCAAGTCTTGGCCCGACTAACATTTTTGATACCGAGGGGATCCATGATAACCTTATTTGATTTACCCGCCTTCTTCATTTCGATACAGGCTAGCTTAGTTTCTACTGAATATGCTTTTTTGACCATAATAAAACACTCCTGTTTCTAGTTTACTAGAATTCAACAGGAGTGTTTTCTTGTGTCTCATTTTATGGTTGCAGTGCCTTAGGCACGTTGGTTTTTCTTGTTATGCGCGAGATTTTCTAAGAAGTGGTCCATCTCCTTTTGAGACCGGAGGACAATTACTCTCTCAGGGTAGGTTTCTTGAACCCGTTGATAGCGTTCTTTAGCATTCTTTGTCCGCCCATCCCAGAGAATCCATCGGATAAATTCCCAGTCAAAGCGTTCAGGACAGCCTGCTGCCATACTTTCTCTGACCTTGCCTCGGTATGTGAGATACCGTTTAAAGGCTCGAAAGAGACAAGTCCATGGTGAAAAATTGAGAAAGATAATTTGGTAAGCTTCAAGCATTCTTTCTTCATAGCAACACCAAGAGTAGTTGCCATCGATGACCCAAGCTTCGTGCTTTGTAAGAAAGTTTTTCATCTCGGTCAACATCCATTCGCGGTCACTGTCTTGCCAACCAGGTTGAAATTGGAGTGTGTCCATATGCAGTTTGGGGATGGAGTAGTGGCTAGATAACCTTTCTGCAAGAGTTGACTTGCCGGCTCCAGAATATCCTATGATTGCGATTTTCATTTTTTACCTTTTCTGATTAGAGGACAAAAAAACAGCCTCTATGGACTGTTTCTTATTTAGCAAGTTTAGCTGAAAGACGAGCTTTATCGCGGCTTGCTTTGTTTTTATGAATCAAACCTTTAGTTTCTGCTTTGTCAATAGCTGAGCTAGCAGCACGGAAAAGTTCTTCAGAAGGGTTTGCTTCGAAAGCTTTGATAGCAGTACGCATAGCTGATTTTTGAGCTGAGTTTTTTTCGTTTTGTTTAACGTTCAATTCAGCGCGTTTGATAGCTGATTTAATGTTTGCCAATGTTCTTACCTCCATATTTACTAACTATACCATTATATATGAAAACTTAGGTTTTGACAAGGGGAAATTATTTTTTTAGGTAAATTTCATCGATTTCATGGTTTTTAGTCTTGTGGAGAATGACCTCGGCGCGGTTCCTTGTCGGTTCGATATAGTTTTGTAGATTTGTGAGATTAATGCTGGTCCAAACCTGGTGTGCAAAGGCTTCAACTTCTCCAATTGGCATTTGTGTAAAGCGGTGGTAGTAGCTGTTGGGATCATTTTGGGCAAAGCTGAGGAGTTTTAAGAAACGATCGAGATACCAGCTTTCAATATCCTCGACAGCAGCATCCACATAGATGGAGAAATCAAAGAAATCAGTGATGTAAAGACGCTCATTTTGAGGATTTTGAAAGACATTAATCCCCTCTACAATGACAAAATTAGCAGCTTTGACACATTGTTTCTCTCCAGGAACGATGTCATACACTTCATGAGAATAGACAGGAATATCGACATCTTGGCCATTTTTTAGGCGATCAAGAAAATTCAGCAAGGCTTCCATATCATAACTTTCAGGAAAACCTTTGCGATTTAAGATATCTTGGTCAATCAAGGTTTGATTGGGATAGAGAAAACCGTCAGTTGTCACCAATTCTACAGTAGCATCCGGGAGAGTACGTGACAGAAGAATCTGAAGTAAGCGACTAGTAGTCGATTTCCCGACAGCAACACTTCCAGAAACCCCAATGATAAAAGGTTGGGATTTGCTTTCACGTTGGAGGAAAATTCCTTTTGAAAATGCCAAATCATCCTTAGTGCGCTTGTAAATATGGATAAGATGAACAAGGGGAAGATAGACGTCCGTTACGTCCTGCAGACTAATCTGGTCATTGAAACTCTTGATGGATTCTAACTCTTCCTCTGTCAAGGGAGGGGTTGTTTTGCGATGCAATGATTGCCAAGTCTGGCGACTGATTTTTTCAAAATGTAAAAATTCGTTGGTCATTTGTTTTCCCCTAGATATTTTGTTAATCATACCATAAAAAGTTAAAAAAATAAAGCGGTTTCTTGATGGTAGTAAGTCAATATCGTATAATAGAGGTAGATGGAGGTTGAATAATTTAATGATGAGATGGGGAATGGTTTCTGAAGACTTATCAGTTATTAAAAGTGGGCTTTTTAGTTCGCAACTTATAGGAGGTATACAATGAAAATCTTGAGATGTTACATATTGGAACTCTGTTTTATTTTAAGTTTTACACTACCTTTTATAAGGGGAGCGAATGCGGATAATGGTAGACGCTTTGTAGAAACCTATTACGGTTTTACCTTCTTAATGGATCATCTCCTTGTAACAGTTATCTTTATCTGTTCACTCTTGATTGCCTGGCTAGTAAAAAAGCAGTGGACGAAATGGCTTGCTGCTGGTAGTTATCTATTTTTGATTTTGTGGATTGCTACAGAAGGATATCTATTCCGTATGTCACTAGAAGATTTGATACGACTTTGGACAAGTTTGGAAATCTTGACACAAACTTATCAGTTGGGTTTTTATCTAAACATCATATTGGGAATCCTGTTGATAATAAAGTATTTTAAGGTTAAGCAATAGTGATGAAAATGTGCTTGATTACAGGCGATCTGTTTTTTCCTGACTATGATAATTTGTAGTTCCCGATAGATTGTAATGTATTTCTAATAATTGAAAGAGATTGAAGAAAAGGTTTTTTGACTAGGATTCTTCAGTCTTTTTCATTTGATCATCACTTTGTAAACGATTTACAATTCAAGCCAAATTATGGTAAAATAGTTTTATGAGTAAAATGTATTATGCAGAAAATCCTGATGCTGCTCACGACATTCATGAGTTGAGAGTGGAATTGTTGGGAGAAAACATGACCTTTTTGACGGATGCGGGTGTTTTTAGCAAGAAAATGGTTGACTTTGGGAGTCAGCTTTTATTGAAGTGTCTAGAGGTTAACAAAGGAGAAACTGTTCTTGATGTAGGTTGTGGTTATGGGCCATTGGGTTTGTCGTTAGCCAAGGCTTATGGAGTTCAGGCAACCATGGTCGATATCAATAATCGTGCCTTGGACCTAGCGCGACAAAATGCTGAACGTAATAAAGTAGAAGTAACGATTTTCCAATCCAATATCTATGAACAAGTTGAAGGGAAGTTTGACCATGTTATTTCCAATCCGCCTATTCGAGCGGGCAAACAGGTTGTTCATGAGATTATCGAAAAGAGCAGAGATTTCTTGAAAGACAGAGGAGATTTAACCATCGTCATTCAGAAAAAACAAGGGGCTCCAAGTGCTAAAAGTAAGATGGAAGAAGTTTTTGGAAATTGTGAAATCGTAAAGAAAGATAAGGGATATTATATCCTTAGAAGTGTGAAAGAATGAGAGCAGTTGATTTAATCCAAAAGAAACGAGATGGTCAAGAACTGACTTCAAATGAAATCAAATGGTTGGTAGAAGGCTATGTGGCTGGAACTGTTCCAGACTATCAAATGTCTGCTTTTGCTATGGCTGTTTATTTTAAAGGAATGACCACACGTGAGATTTCTGATCTGACGATGAATATGGTCAAGACAGGTCAGGAGTTTGATTTGTCAGCTATTGAGGGGGTTAAAGTTGATAAGCATTCGACTGGTGGTGTAGGTGATAAGGTGACCTTAATCTTGGCTCCTCTTGTTGCGAGTTTCGGCGTGCCTGTTGCTAAGATGAGTGGTCGAGGTCTCGGCCATACTGGTGGAACAATTGATAAATTGGAGTCTATTAAGGGATATCAAGTTGAGCGAAGTCAAGAAGATTTCATTCGTCAGGTACAGGACATTGGTGTATCTGTCATTGGGCAGTCCAATCAACTGGTTAAAGCAGACAAACTTCTCTATGCCCTCCGTGATGTGACAGCAACTGTCGACACGATTCCTTTGATTGCTAGTTCTGTTATGAGCAAGAAAATTGCTGCAGGAGCGGATGCCATTTTGCTAGACGTAACGGTCGGTGAGGGTGCCTTCATGAAGACGGTTGATGAGGCGCGCGAATTAGCTCAAACCATGGTGGATCTTGGTAAGGCTGTTGGTCGAAAAACAGTAGCAGTCATTACCGATATGAGTCAGCCCTTGGGAAGAGCCATTGGCAATCGTCTCGAAATCCTTGAGGCATTGGAGATTTTACAAGGGAAAGGCCGTCAGGATATTACCCACTTTATCTGTGAATTGGCTCAGATTATGCTTGGCTTGGCTGATGTTGAGAAAACGATCAAGGAAATCCGTCAACACCTGGAAAATGGCCAAGCACTGGCTAAGTTTGAAGAAATGGTAGCAGCACAAGGCGGTGATTTAGAAGATCTCTATCGCCCCGTCAAAGTTGCCCATGTGGTGGAAATCCCTGCTCAAGAAACGGGTGTTATTTCAGCTCTTCCTGCAATGGAATTTGGGCTCTATGCCATGAGACTAGGAGCCGGTCGTGCAGTCAAGACTGATGACTTGGACTATGAAACAGGGATTGTTTTTGAAAAGAAAGTTGGAGACTCCGTTCAAAAGGGTGAAATTGTTGCAAAAGTTTATACAAATGGAAAAATTTCTTCTGAACTAGTTACAGAATTTCAAAAATATGTTAAAATAAATGATGGAGTGCAAAGTTTACGAGAAATTATAGAAATTATCTCATAAAACCAGGGAGAATCCGAATATGAAGTTAAATAAATATATTGATCATACGCTTTTAAAGCAAGATGCAAGCCAAGAACAAATTGATTGTTTGCTATCTGAAGCGCGTGAGTATGACTTTGCCAGTGTTTGTGTCAATCCCACATGGGTTAAACATGCGAAAACAGGGCTTGAAAGCTCAGATGTAAAGGTTTGTACAGTAGTAGGTTTTCCTTTGGGAGCAACAACTTCAGCTGTGAAAGCTTTTGAAACAAAAGAAGCTGTCCAAAATGGTGCAGATGAGATTGATATGGTTATCAATGTCGGTGCTCTCAAATCAGGCAATCTGGATTTGGTTGAATCGGACATCCGTGCTGTCGTAGAAGCAAGTGGTGACAAGTTGGTGAAGGTCATTATTGAAGCTTGCTTGTTGACAGACGATGAAAAGGTTGTGGCTTGCCAATTATCCCAGAAAGCAGGCGCTGACTTTGTCAAAACATCAACTGGATTTTCAACTGGTGGTGCCACTATTGAGGATGTTCAGTTGATGCGTAAAACAGTCGGACCAGATATGGGAGTTAAGGCAGCTGGTGGAGCTCGTTCATATGCGGATGCTGTCGCTTTTGTGGAAGCAGGTGCTACCCGTATCGGAACATCTGCTGGTGTAGCAATCTTAAAAGGAGAATTGGCAGATGGCAACTACTGAGTTGATTGAACTAGCAATTGAAACTAGCAAGAAAGCTTATGTGCCTTATTCTCACTTTCCTATCGGAGCTGTTTTAGTTGCCAAGGATGGTAGCATTTATACGGGTGTGAACATCGAGAATGCTAGTTATCCCTTGACTAATTGTGGAGAACGTACTGCTATTTTTAAAGCAGTTTCGGAGGGGCAACGGGAGTTTTCAGAATTGATTGTCTACGGACAAACTGAAAAACCTATCTCGCCATGTGGTGCTTGCCGCCAGGTCATGGTTGAATTTTTTGAACAAGATCTAAAAGTGACTTTAGTCGCTAAAGATAAATCGACGGTCGAGATGACGGTCGGGGAGTTACTTCCATACTCATTTACAGACTTAAATTAGTCTGAGTCACTCTCTGAGTGACGCGGTCCTTGTGGCCAACCAATCCATACTTGCAACATCGTTGCACATCTTATTTAGGAGGTTCAGTAATGAACAAGAAACAATGGCTAGGCCTTGGTCTAGTTGCAGTAGCAGCAGTTGGACTTGCTGCATGTGGTAACCGCTCTTCTCGTAACGCCGCTTCATCTTCATCAGAAATGAAGACCAAAGCAGCAATCGTAACAGATACTGGTGGTGTTGATGATAAATCATTTAACCAATCAGCTTGGGAAGGTTTGCAAGACTGGGGTAAAGAACACAATCTTTCTAAAGATAAAGGTTACACTTACTTCCAATCAACAAGCGAAGCAGACTATGCTAACAACTTGCAACAAGCGGCTGGAAGTTACAACCTGATCTTCGGTGTTGGTTTTGCCCTTCACAATGCAGTTGAGGAAGCAGCAAAAGACCACTCTGACCTAAACTATGTCTTGATTGATGATGTGATTGAAGGTCAAAAGAATGTTGCGAGCGTAAGATTTGCGGATAACGAAGCAGCTTACCTTGCTGGTGTTGCAGCAGCGAAAACTACGAAAACAAAACAAGTTGGTTTTGTAGGTGGTATTGAATCTGAAGTTATTTCACGTTTTGCAGCTGGATTCAAAGCTGGTGTTGAATCAGTAGACCCATCTATCAAAGTCCAAGTTGACTATGCTGGTTCATTTGGTGATGCTGCTAAAGGTAAAACAATTGCAGCAGCTCAATATGCTGCCGGTGCAGACGTTGTCTACCAAGCAGCTGGTGGTACAGGTGCTGGTGTCTTTGCTGAAGCAAAATCATTGAACGAAAACAAAAATGAAAACGAAAAAGTTTGGGTTATCGGTGTAGACCGTGACCAAGCAGCAGAAGGTAAATACACTTCTAAAGATGGTAAAGAATCTAACTTCGTTCTTGTATCTACATTGAAACAAGTTGGTACAACTGTAAAAGATATTGCCAACAAAACAGAAAATGGTGAATTCCCTGGTGGACAAGTGATTGTTTACTCATTGAAAGATAAAGGGGTTGAGCTAGCAGTAACAAACCTTTCAGAAGAAGGTAAAAAAGCTGTTGAAGATGCAAAAGCTAAAATCCTTGACGGAAGCGTAAAAGTTCCTGAAAAATAATGGATAAAAGTCATTTCTTAGGAAGCGGCCATTGGTCGCTTCTTTAAGAATTGAGGCAATTTTTGTCTCAATAGAGCTTGTTAATGTGATTAGCAGGTTTTATTGAAATAAAATAAACCTCTGAAAGGAAGAGCATATGGCACACGAAAATGTCATTGAGATGCGGGATATTACCAAGGTGTTTGGTGAATTTGTAGCAAACGACAAAATCAACTTGCAACTGCGAAAAGGTGAAATCCATGCACTTTTAGGAGAAAATGGAGCGGGTAAATCCACTCTGATGAATATGCTGGCAGGACTTCTTGAACCAACGAGTGGTGAAATTGTGGTGAATGGTCAGGTTGTAAAACTAGACTCACCATCTAAAGCCGCTGGTCTTGGAATTGGGATGGTTCATCAACATTTTATGTTGGTTGAAGCTTTTACAGTAGCTGAGAATATCATTTTAGGGAGTGAAATCACTAAAAATGGTGTTCTAGATATAGCTGGTGCTACTAAAGAAATCAAGGCTCTTTCTGAACGTTATGGTTTGGCAGTGGATCCAGCTGCTAAGGTGGCGGATATTTCCGTTGGTGCCCAACAACGTGTAGAGATCTTGAAAACACTCTATCGTGGTGCTGATATCCTTATCTTTGACGAACCTACAGCCGTATTGACTCCTTCAGAGATTGATGAGTTGATGGCAATCATGAAAAACCTTGTCAAAGAAGGGAAGTCCATTATTTTGATTACCCATAAACTGGATGAGATTCGTGCGGTATCGAATCGAGTGACGGTTATCCGTCGTGGGAAATCAATCCAGACAGTTGAAATCGCAGGGGCAACAAATGCGGACTTGGCAGAAATGATGGTTGGACGCTCAGTCTCCTTTAAAACGGAAAAACAAGCACCACAACCCAAAGAAGTGGTCTTGTCTATCAAAGACTTGGTTGTCAATGAAAACCGCGGTGTACCAGCTGTGAAGAATCTTTCTTTGGATGTTCGTGCTGGTGAAATTGTCGGTATTGCAGGTATTGATGGCAATGGTCAGTCTGAACTCATTCAAGCCATTACTGGTCTTCGTAAGATTGAGTCAGGTAGCGTTGAATTAAAAGGCGAATCAATCGTGGGAATGCATCCTCGACAAATTACAGAACTAAGCGTGGGGCACGTTCCTGAGGATCGTCACCGGGATGGCTTGATTTTGGAGATGATGATTTCAGAAAATATTGCTCTTCAAACCTACTACAAAGAACCACTCAGCAAGAATGGTATCTTGAACTATGCCAATATCACTTCACATGCCAAGAAATTGATGGAAGAATTTGATGTTCGTGCGGCAAGTGAATTTGTTCCAGCAGCAGCTCTTTCAGGAGGAAATCAACAAAAAGCGATTATCGCTCGTGAGATTGATCGTGATCCTGATCTCCTTATCGTCAGCCAGCCAACTCGTGGTTTGGATGTCGGTGCCATTGAATATATCCACAAACGTTTGATTGAAGAACGTGATAACGGGAAGGCTGTCCTTGTTGTCAGCTTTGAATTGGATGAGATTTTAAATGTCTCAGACCGAATTGCTGTTATTCACGATGGTAAGATTCAAGGTATTGTATCGCCAGAAACGACTAACAAACAAGAACTTGGTGTCTTGATGGCAGGTGGAAACTTGGGAAAGGAGAAGAGTGATGTCTAAAAAATTACAACAAATTTCGGTTCCCTTGATTTCCGTATTTTTAGGAATCTTGCTCGGAGCCATTGTCATGTGGATCTTCGGATATGATGCTATCTGGGGCTATGAGGAGTTGTTTTATACAGCTTTTGGTAGCCTCCGTGGGATTGGAGAAATTTTCCGTGCCATGGGTCCTCTTGTCTTGATAGGTCTTGGTTTCGCAGTTGCCAGTCGAGCAGGTTTCTTCAACGTCGGACTTCCTGGTCAGGCACTTGCAGGCTGGATTCTCAGCGGTTGGTTTGCCTTGTCAAATCCAGATATGCCACGTCTCGTTTTGATTCCATTGACAGTGATCATTGCGTTGATCGCTGGTGGAATCGTTGGTGCGATTCCAGGTATCCTCAGAGCCTATCTCGGTACGTCAGAGGTTATCGTGACCATCATGATGAACTACATTGTATTGTATGTGGGAAATGCCTTTATTCATGCCTTTCCTAAAGATATTATGCAAAGTACAGACTCAACGATTCGTGTTAGTGCCAATGCTACATACCAGACACCATGGTTATCAGAGTTGACTGGAAATTCCCGTATGAATATCGGAATCTTCTTTGCAATCATTGCTGTAGCTGTGATTTGGTTCTTGCTCAAGAAAACGACTCTCGGTTTTGAAATTCGTGCAGTTGGTCTCAATCCCCATGCTTCAGAGTACGCTGGTATTTCAGCAAAACGTACAATCATTCTATCAATGATTATCTCTGGTGCTCTGGCTGGTCTTGGTGGAGCGGTCGAAGGTCTTGGTACCTTCCAAAACGTTTACGTTCAGGGATCATCATTAGCTGTCGGATTTAACGGGATGGCAGTTAGTTTGCTTGCTGGAAATTCACCAATTGGAATTCTCTTTGCAGCCTTCTTATTTGGAGTTTTGCAAGTAGGAGCACCGGGTATGAACGCAGCGCAAGTTCCGTCTGAGCTTGTTAGCATTGTAACAGCGTCTATTATCTTCTTTGTCAGCGTTCACTACATTATCGAACGCTTTGTCAAACCTAAAAAACAAGTTAAAGGAGGTAAGTAAGGATGTCTATTACAACATTACTCACCCTCTTGGTCTCTTCTATGCTGATTTACTCAGCACCACTTATTTTTACGAGTATTGGAGGAGTCTTCTCTGAACGTGGTGGTGTCGTTAACGTCGGTCTTGAAGGAATTATGGTTATGGGAGCCTTTTCTGGGGTTGTCTTTAACCTTGAGTTTGCAGAACAACTTGGAGCAGCTACTCCTTGGATTTCCTTGTTAGTTGCTGGTATCGTGGGAGCTATTTTCTCTCTCATCCATGCAGTCGCTACAGTTCATTTCCGTGCGGACCATGTTGTCAGTGGTACAGTATTGAACTTGATGGCTCCTGCCCTAGCGGTTTTCTTGGTTAAAGTTCTTTATAACAAAGGACAAACGGATAACTTAAGCCAAACTTTTGGACGTTTTGATTTCCCAGTTTTGGCTGATATCCCAGTGATTGGAGATATCTTCTTCAAGTCAACCAGTCTACTAGGTTATATCGCGATTGCCTTCTCTTTCCTTGCTTGGTTTATCCTCTTCAAGACCCGCTTTGGTCTTCGCCTTCGCTCTGTTGGTGAACACCCTCAGGCAGCGGATACCTTGGGGATCAATGTCTACAAAATGCGATATCTTGGGGTTGTTATTTCAGGTTTCCTTGGTGGAATTGGGGGAGCGATTTATGCTCAATCAATCTCAGTTAACTTCTCAGTGACAACTATTGTCGGTCCTGGATTTATCGCCCTTGCTGCAATGATCTTTGGTAAATGGAACCCAATCGGTGCTATGCTTTCTAGTCTTTTCTTTGGACTTTCACAAAGTTTGGCTGTTATCGGTTCTCAATTGCCTTTCTTACAAGGAGTACCAGCGGTTTACCTTCAAATCGCGCCTTATGTCTTGACCATTCTTGTCTTGGCAGCCTTCTTTGGAAAAGCAGTTGCACCTAAGGCAGACGGTATCAACTACATCAAGTCAAAATAAGCATACAAAAAAACGTCAGTTTCAAACTGGCGTTTTATTTTTTTGGATTTTGATGGGTTAGGTTCAATCCCCAAGGAACGAGATTTTCAGTTTTATTTTTGATACGTGTGATATTATCTTTGTGACGAATGATAATCAAGCTAGCAAGTGCTAGGATAATCAAAATGAAGAGAGGGTCATAGTTGTTCAGGATAAATCCAAATAGTGGAAATAGGAGAACTCCAATAACGGCTGCAATAGCAGCAGTAACGCTAGACAGTGAAATCATACTACCTAGATAGAGGCTTCCAAAGAATACGATTGCTAGATAGAGACAGAAAACAGGCGCAAATCCGAAAATCACTCCAGCACTGGTTGCGACAGCCTTACCACCTTTAAATCCTGCAAAGATAGGAAAGGTATGTCCAATTACGGCCAAAAGTCCAAATACAAGAGGTGATACACCTTGAAGTTGGAAAAGGATTGGAAGGAGAGTGGCCAAGGTTCCTTTAAAGAAGTCAATCACAAAGGTTGCCATACCCGCTTTCTTACCTAAAATTCGGAAAGTATTGGTTGTTCCGGTGTTTCCAGAACCATGTTCACGCAGATTTGTTTGAAAGAAGATTTGTCCAATCCAAAGACCAGATGGAATCGAACCTAGCAGATAAGCTAAAATTAATAATACAAATGTCATCATAGACCTATTATACCATGAAATGGTATAGAAAGTCAGAGAATATCCTGTGAAATTGTGACGGCTGAAAGGGAAAAGCTTTGCAAAATCGCTAGAAAACCTGTAAAATAGAAAAGATGAACAAATAGGAGGTTCCTTGTGTCAAAAAAGGAAATCAATATTAATAACTACAATGATGACGCCATTCAGGTGCTAGAAGGGTTGGATGCGGTCCGTAAACGTCCAGGGATGTATATTGGATCGACCGACGGAGCAGGTCTCCATCACTTAGTCTGGGAAATTGTGGACAATGCAGTCGATGAAGCCTTGTCTGGATTTGGTGATCGCATTGATGTGACCATCAATAAAGACGGCAGTCTAACGGTTCAAGACCATGGTCGAGGGATGCCGACTGGGATGCATGCCATGGGAATTCCAACCGTTGAGGTTATCTTTACCATTCTCCACGCTGGAGGGAAATTCGGTCAAGGGGGTTATAAGACATCTGGTGGTCTCCACGGAGTGGGATCTTCAGTCGTTAATGCCCTATCAAGTTGGCTAGAAGTGGAAATTACCCGTGATGGAACGGTTTATAAACAACGTTTTGAAAATGGTGGAAAACCCGTTACAACCTTGAAGAAAATTGGTACAGCACCCAAGTCTAAGACAGGTACCAAAGTCACTTTCATGCCGGATGCTAGTATCTTTTCTACGACAGATTTCAAGTACAATACCATTTCAGAGCGCCTTAATGAGTCAGCCTTTCTCTTAAAAAATGTGACCTTGTCTTTGACAGATAAGCGAACAGATGAAGCAATCGAATTCCATTATGAGAACGGGGTACAAGACTTTGTTTCTTACCTCAATGAAGACAAGGAAACCTTGACGCCAGTCCTATACTTTGAAGGCGAAGACAATGGTTTTCAAGTAGAAGTAGCCCTCCAATATAATGATGGATTTTCAGATAACATCTTGTCCTTTGTTAACAACGTTCGTACCAAGGACGGTGGAACGCATGAGACAGGACTCAAGTCTGCCATTACCAAAGTAATGAACGACTATGCGCGAAAAACTGGACTTCTCAAAGAAAAAGATAAAAACCTAGAAGGTTCCGATTACCGTGAAGGGTTAGCGGCAGTTCTTTCCATCCTTGTTCCTGAAGAACACCTCCAGTTTGAAGGTCAGACCAAGGATAAACTAGGGAGTCCTCTGGCTCGTCCAGTTGTAGATGGGATTGTGGCTGATAAGTTAACCTTCTTCCTCATGGAAAATGGGGAACTGGCTTCCAATCTGATTCGTAAAGCTATCAAGGCGCGTGATGCTCGTGAGGCGGCTCGCAAAGCGCGTGATGAGAGCCGAAATGGTAAGAAAAACAAGAAAGACAAGGGCTTGTTGTCTGGAAAATTGACCCCAGCCCAGTCTAAGAATCCTGCAAAAAATGAACTCTACCTGGTTGAGGGGGACTCTGCCGGTGGTTCTGCCAAGCAAGGCCGTGACCGTAAATTCCAAGCTATCCTACCTCTTCGTGGTAAGGTGATTAATACAGCCAAGGCCAAGATGGCAGATATTCTCAAAAATGAAGAAATCAACACTATGATTTATACCATTGGTGCGGGTGTCGGAGCAGACTTCTCCCTTAAAGATGCCAATTATGACAAGATCATTATCATGACCGATGCCGACACCGACGGTGCCCATATCCAAACTCTTCTTTTAACATTCTTCTACCGTTATATGCGTCCGCTAGTTGAGGCAGGACATGTCTATATCGCCCTTCCGCCTCTTTACAAGATGTCCAAAGGAAAAGGCAAGAAAGAAGAAGTGGCTTACGCATGGACGGACGGGGAGCTAGAAGAACTCCGCAAGCAGTTTGGTAAAGGTGCAACCCTCCAACGCTACAAGGGACTTGGTGAGATGAATGCGGACCAGCTCTGGGAAACAACCATGAACCCAGAAACGCGTACCCTCATCCGTGTCACCATCGAAGACCTAGCACGCGCCGAACGCCGCGTCAATGTCCTTATGGGAGACAAGGTCGAACCACGCCGTAAGTGGATTGAGGATAATGTCAAGTTTACGCTGGAAGAAGCGACTGTGTTTTAAAAACTATAAAGAAATACAAATGGAGGACAAAATATGTCTGAAAATCTTAGTGAAGAGCAAGTAAAGGAAGCTCTCGAAAGTGGCTATGCCCAGTCTGAGGCATTATTAAATGATAAGGACGAATTAGATAATTTTTTGTATCATTTAGAGCAAAAAATTAAGGAAATACCAAATGTTGGTGAACAATTATCGATGGTTCCAGTTATGATTTCCTTAGTGAAGAATTATGTTCAAGGTAAATATACGACTGTTCCTTATGGAACTATTTTGGCTATTTTAAGTGCATTAATTTATCTTTTATCTCAGATAGATTTGATTCCAGATTTCTTACCAGGTATAGGCTACTTGGATGATATCGCAGTAGTTGGATTTTGTATAACAATGGTTAAAGCGGATATCGATTCTTATGATGTATGGCGTCAAGCTCAAGGGTTAATTTAAGACAATAAATTAGATTATTAACAGTCAATTCCGTATAAACAGGAATTATCAAATCATTTTAAATCATCACTTATAGACAATACTTAATTTTATTATCTGATACCTTATTTCATTTTTATAATAAACAAAGAAGTGATAAACATGAGAACTGAAACCGAAATGCTTGATTTAATATTACAAATCGCAAAAAGTCTAAAAGTCGAGGCTGTCGCTATGTCCGGTTCACGAACTGATACAAAAGCACCAAAAGACGAGTTTCAAGATTATGATGTAGTCTATGTCGTGGACGATTTAGATAATCTGACGGATGACCTTACTCAGACCCGTTTCTTTAAGGGTATAACCTATACCAGACAGGGGAGTTGTAAAGTTCAAGTAAAGGTGATGATTATCTTTTTTAGGTAAACAATCGCTAAAACTATTGGAGGTGCTGGATTGATTACGTTATTAATGATGCCTTTTTTCCTTGTTCTCTTGGCCATTTTTGGAATTATATATGATTTAATGACCAATAAAGGTAGAAAAGAGTGTGCTCGCACAGTATCTTTGTTTATAATGAACATCCTCACTGTTGGTATCTGTCTATTAGATCTACCAATTGAAAGTAAACCATACTCAGGAATAGGGTTTATCTTATTTTATGCACTTGCCTTCACACCTTTGATGATTGTTTTCTCACTATATACCCTCTATCGGATTGGAAAACATTATAGGTATTTTAAGAGTAAGTTTGCTATAACACTCCTATTCAATGCTATTTTACTTTTCCTTCTTTCATTAGTAAATACTTTTGTATTATGGAGAAGCTTTCAAATATATCATAGAAACGATATGAATTTGTTTTATTTTATTTTAATCGTTTCGGGGATTTGTTCAACTATCCAATTAATCGTAGGCGAACTTGAGATGAAAAGAATACGAGGCATCCAAAAACAAGAGGAGCAAGACGGCAATGAAAAATAATTCTATAAAAGATATGTGCAGACAACATAGAAGTGAAGCGCAAATGCTGAGATTGATTTTACAAACAGCTAAAACTTTACAAGTTGAAGCTGTCGCCATGTCTGGTTCACGGACAAATCCAAAAGCTCCAAAAGATGAGTTTCAAGATTACGACGTGGTCTATGTTGTGGAGGATTTAGATAATCTGACGAGTGACCTTTCTTGGTTGGATCGGTTTGGCAAACGCTTGATTGAACAGTATAATGTACTGGGACACCGTCGCCTTTATCTCATGCTCTTTGAAGATGGCAATCGGATTGATTTGACCCTCTGCCCCAAAGAGCACATGCAAGAGTGGGTGGATAGTGAGGCAGGATTCACCATTTTAGAAGATCCTAATGGTTTGTTTGAACCTTATTCACCGAGTCCTCAACGTTACTGGACGAGCCCAGCTAGCCCGATTGATTTTGAAAAAGCCTGCAATGAATTTTGGTGGGTGTCAGCCTACGTAGTCAAAGGAATCTGTCGTAAACAACTACTCTATGCCATTGATCATCTTTATGGTATTTGTCAACAAGAACTCTTGAAGGTCTTAGCTTGGCAGGTAGCCAGTGATAGGGGAAGAGTCGATATCGGCAAGAACTATAAGTATCTCTTTAACTATTTACCTGCTGAGAAAGAGAAGCAATTCTCAAATCTGCTTGATTTATCCAGTTTAGAAAAAATCACTCAGTCTTTATTTGCAACAATGAAACTTTTCCACCAAGAGGCTCAATCTTTTGCTAACAAGATAGGCCTTGACTATGATAAGGCAGTGGCGGAGAGGATGATTGAGTATGCTGAGGAGAGACTTTCGAATCACTAACTAAATAAAGTATATAATTTAAAAGATTAAACTACAGAAAAGATAGTTTTGTTATATATAGTAACTGAACACGGGACTAATTTCTGTAAATTATCCCTTATTCTATAAAACCCCACTCTACATTCTTTGAAAGGAGTTGAACACGCCCTAAATACTGTGTGAAAAAGATAAATTTCCTTTGCATTTTACGGGCTTTGTATCCTATATGAGTAACATTCAAAACATGTCCCTTGAGGACATCATGGGAGAGCGCTTTGGTCGCTACTCCAAGTACATCATTCAAGACCGGGCTTTGCCAGATATTCGTGATGGATTGAAGCCTGTGCAACGTCGTATTCTTTATTCGATGAATAAGGATGGCAATACCTTTGACAAGAGCTACCGTAAGTCGGCCAAGTCTGTCGGTAACATCATGGGGAATTTTCACCCACACGGGGATTCTTCTATCTATGATGCTATGGTTCGTATGTCTCAGGACTGGAAAAACCGTGAGATTCTGGTTGAAATGCACGGTAATAACGGTTCCATGGACGGGGATCCACCTGCTGCTATGCGTTATACAGAGGCTCGTTTGTCTGAGATTGCAGGCTACCTTCTTCAAGATATCGAGAAAAAGACCGTTCCTTTTGCATGGAACTTTGACGATACCGAGAAAGAGCCGACAGTCCTGCCAGCAGCATTTCCAAACCTCTTGGTCAATGGTTCGACTGGGATTTCGGCTGGTTATGCCACAGACATTCCTCCCCATAATTTAGCTGATGTTATTGATGCCACGGTTTACATGATTGATCACCCAACGGCCAAAGTTGAAAAACTCATGGAATTCTTGCCTGGACCAGACTTCCCTACAGGGGCTATCATTCAAGGGAGTGATGAAATCAAGAAAGCCTATGAAACTGGGAAGGGGCGCGTGGTTGTTCGTTCTAAGACGGAGATTGAAAAGTTAAAAGGTGGTAAGGAACAAATCGTTATCACTGAGATTCCTTATGAAATCAATAAGGCTAATCTCGTCAAGAAAATCGATGATGTTCGTGTCAATAACAAGGTGGCTGGTATTGCTGAGGTTCGTGATGAGTCTGACCGTGACGGTCTTCGTATCGCTATTGAACTTAAGAAAGATGCGAATACCGAGCTGGTTCTTAACTATCTCTTCAAATACACTGACTTGCAAATCAACTACAACTTCAACATGGTTGCGATTGACAATTTCACCCCTCGTCAGGTTGGCATTGTGCCTATATTGTCTAGCTATATTGCCCACCGTCGTGAAGTGATCTTGGCGCGTTCTCGCTTTGACAAGGAAAAGGCCGAAAAACGTCTCCATATCGTGGAAGGTTTGATTCGCGTTATCTCGATTTTGGATGAAGTCATTGCCCTTATCCGTGCTTCTGAGAATAAGGCTGACGCCAAGGAAAACCTCAAGGTCAGCTATGAGTTTACTGAGGAGCAGGCTGAGGCCATCGTTACCTTGCAACTTTACCGTTTGACCAATACAGACGTGGTTGTCTTGCAGGAAGAAGAAGCAGAATTGCGTGAAAAGATTGCCATGCTTGCGGCTATCATTGGTGATGAACGGACTATGTACAATCTCATGAAGAAAGAACTTCGTGAGGTTAAAAAGAAATTTGCGACACCACGTTTGAGTACTTTGGAAGATACTGCGAAAGCAATCGAGATTGATACAGCTAGTTTGATTGCCGAGGAAGATACTTATGTCAGCGTGACTAAGGCAGGCTATATCAAGCGTACTAGCCCACGTTCCTTTGCAGCTTCTACGCTGGAAGAAATTGGCAAACGTGATGATGATCGTTTGATCTTTGTGCAAACTGCCAAGACAACCCAGCACCTCTTGATGTTCACTACTCTTGGAAATGTCATTTATCGACCAATCCATGAATTGGCAGATATTCGCTGGAAGGATATCGGAGAGCATCTGAGCCAGACCATTACAAACTTTGAAACGAACGAAGAAATACTCTATGCAGAAGTAGTAGATCAGTTTGATGATGCGACAACTTATTTTGCAGCAACTCGCCTCGGCCAAATCAAGCGTGTAGAACGCAAAGAGTTCTCTCCATGGCGGACCTACAAGTCTAAATCTGTCAAGTACGCTAAACTTAAAGACGAGACAGACCAAATTGTAGCAGTGGCTTCAATTAAACTAGATGATGTTCTTTTGATTAGTCAAAACGGTTATGCCCTTCGTTTCAATATCGAAGAGGTTCCGGTTGTTGGTGCCAAGGCTGCAGGTGTCAAGGCTATGAACCTGAAAGAAGATGATGTCCTCCAGGCAGCCTTCATCTGTAACACCTCATCCTTCTACCTCTTGACCCAACGTGGAAGCTTGAAACGTGTTTCCATTGAGGAAATTCCAGCGACCAGCCGTGCTAAACGAGGTCTACAAGTCTTGCGTGAGTTGAAAAACAAACCGCACCGAGTCTTCTTGGCTGGAGCAGTTGCAGAGCAAGGTTTCGTTGGTGATCTCTTTAGTACAGAAGTTGAAGAAAACGACCAAACGCTGCTTGTCCAATCTAACAAGGGAACAATCTATGAAAGCCGATTGCAAGACCTCAACTTGTCAGAACGTACTAGCAATGGAAGCTTTATTTCAGACACGATTTCAGATGAGGAAGTTTTCGATGCTTACCTCAAAGAAGTCTTTAAAGAAGATAAAGCAAATTCTTAAAAAGAATCAGTCCAGAGGGCTGATTTCTTTATGTTGAAAAAATTTTCAGAAAATTACAAATAATACTTGAAATTTCACTAGAAAAGTGTAGAATAGAACACATAGTTTGATTAGTATAAAGGAGAAACACATGACAGTTGCAATTGATTGGGAAAACCTTGGATTTGCTTATATGAAATTACCTTACCGTTATATCGCTCACTACAAAAATGGTCAATGGGATCAAGGAGAATTGACAGAGGATGCAACCTTGCATATTTCAGAGTCTTCTCCAAGTCTCCACTATGGACAGCAAGCATTTGAGGGATTGAAAGCCTATCGTACCAAGGACGGCAGTGTTCAATTGTTCCGTCCTGACGAAAATGCTAAGCGTTTGCAACGTACTTGTGACCGTCTTTTGATGCCACAAGTTCCAACAGAAATGTTTGTAGAAGCTTGTAAAGCAGTTGTGCGTGCAAATGAAGAATACGTCCCACCATATGGAACAGGTGGAACCCTTTATCTTCGTCCACTTTTGATTGGTGTTGGGGATATTATTGGGGTTAAACCAGCAGAAGAATATATTTTCACCATCTTTGCTATGCCAGTAGGTAACTATTTTAAAGGTGGTTTAGTCCCAACTAACTTCTTGATTCAGGATGAATACGACCGTGCAGCTCCAAATGGTACGGGTGCGGCTAAGGTTGGAGGTAACTATGCTGCTAGTCTCCTCCCAGGTAAAATGGCCAAGTCACGCCAATTTTCAGATGTTATCTACCTAGATCCATCTACACATACAAAGATTGAAGAAGTCGGATCAGCTAACTTCTTTGGAATTACAGCTGACAATGAATTTGTAACACCATTGAGTCCATCCATCTTGCCATCCATTACCAAGTACTCTTTGCTTTACTTGGCAGAACACCGCTTGGGATTGACTCCGATTGAAGGCGATGTTCCAATCGATAATTTGGAGCGTTTTGTAGAGGCAGGTGCTTGTGGAACAGCAGCGGTCATTTCTCCAATTGGGGGAATCCAACATGGCGATGATTTCCATGTTTTCTATAGTGAAACAGAAGTAGGTCCTGTTACACGTAAACTCTATGACGAATTGACCGGTATCCAATTTGGTGATGTAGAAGCGCCTGAAGGATGGATTGTCAAAGTGGACTAAAAGACATGAAGTAAAGAAGAACTCCGTAGCAGTTGTAATGGCTGAAATGGAGTTTTTTCTTGCTAGTTTGAACATTTTCTTGTACAATAGAAAAAGTGAAAAGAGGTACAGTATGAGTAAAAAAGATAAGAAAATTGAAATCCAATTAACGGATGCAAAAGTGACTGTTGGAAAAGACAGCTATGAAGGATACGTTTTGACGATCGGGAAAAAGGTTATTGGGGAAATTGCCGAATTAGATAGCCAATTTGCCATCATAAAGAATGGAAATGTCGATAGTTTTTATAAAAAACTTGAAAAAGCTGTGGAAATTTTGATTGAAAACTATAATTTGACAAAATAATACTTGTTTTATTGAAAATTTCATGATATAATAGTTCTCGTTAAACATTGGAGAGATAGCGAAGAGGCTAAACGCGGCGGACTGTAAATCCGCTCCTTCGGGTTCGGGGGTTCGAATCCCTCTCTCTCCATTCATCAATGGGGTATAGCCAAGCGGTAAGGCAAGGGACTTTGACTCCCTCATGCGTTGGTTCGAATCCAGCTACCCCAGTTCTTAGGTAATAAATTCAAGATAAAAAGAAAAATATCTTAGGGTATTTTATTTTTATAATTGAAAGACGTGAACGATATGAACATGTCTTTGCGGGTGCTTAGGAAAAAAATTATAAGTANCTTAGGTAATAAATTCAAGATAAAAAGAAAAATATCTTAGGGTATTTTATTTTTATAATTGAAAGACGTGAACGATATGAACATGTCTTTGCGGGTGCTTAGGAAAAAAATTATAAGTATGTCAAGTTTGGAAAAACTTGATTGTTGGAGGATTTTTTAGATGAACGAATTTGAAGATTTGCTAAATAGCGTTAGCCAAGTTGAGCCTGGTGATGTTGTTAGTGCTGAAGTATTGACAGTTGATGCGACTCAAGCTAACGTTGCAATCTCTGGGACTGGTGTTGAAGGTGTCTTGACTCTTCGCGAATTGACAAACGATCGCGATGCAGATATCAATGACTTTGTTAAAGTAGGAGAAGTATTGGATGTTCTTGTACTTCGTCAAGTAGTTGGTAAAGATACTGATACAGTTACATACCTTGTATCTAAAAAACGCCTTGAAGCTCGCAAAGCATGGGACAAACTTGTAGGACGCGAAGAAGAAGTTGTTACTGTTAAAGGAACTCGTGCCGTTAAAGGTGGACTTTCAGTAGAATTTGAAGGTGTTCGTGGATTTATCCCAGCTTCAATGTTGGATACTCGTTTCGTACGTAACACTGAGCGTTTCGTAGGTCAAGAATTTGATGCTAAAATCAAGGAAGTTGATCCTAAAGAAAACCGTTTCATCCTTTCACGTCGTGAAGTTGTTGAAGCAGCTACTGCAGCAGCTCGTGCTGAAGTATTCGGTAAATTGGCTGTTGGTGATGTCGTAACTGGTAAAGTTGCTCGTATCACTAGCTTTGGTGCTTTCATCGACCTTGGTGGAGTTGACGGATTGGTTCACTTGACTGAATTGTCACACGAACGTAACGTATCACCTAAATCAGTTGTAACTGTTGGTGAAGAAATCGAAGTGAAGATCCTTGATCTTAACGAAGAAGAAGGTCGCGTATCACTTTCACTTAAAGCAACAACACCTGGACCATGGGATGGCGTTGAGCAAAAATTGGCTAAAGGTGATGTAGTAGAAGGAACAGTTAAACGTTTGACTGACTTTGGTGCATTTGTTGAGGTATTGCCAGGTATCGATGGACTTGTTCACGTATCACAAATTTCACACAAACGTATCGAAAATCCAAAAGAAGCTCTTACTGTTGGTCAAGAAGTTACTGTTAAAGTCCTTGATGTTAACGCTGACGCAGAACGTGTATCACTTTCTATCAAAGCTCTTGAAGAACGTCCAGCTCAAGAAGAAGGACAAAAAGAAGAAAAACGTGCTGCTCGTCCACGTCGTCCAAAACGTCAAGAAAAACGTGATTTCGAACTTCCAGAAACACAAACAGGATTCTCAATGGCTGACTTGTTCGGTGATATCGAACTTTAATCAAATTGATAATCACAAAATCCTTTGTTTAAAACAAGGGATTTTTCTTTTGTCTCTTTCTCATTTTTGATATAATAGTTCTATGTTAGATTCAGAAAAACAATCACAATATCAATTGTTAAATGAGGAACTTTCTTATTTACTTGAAGGTGAGACCAATGTTCTTGCCAATCTTTCGAATGCTAGTGCCCTCCTAAAATCTCGCTTTCCGAATACTGTATTTGCAGGGTTTTATCTGTTTGATGGTAACGAGTTGATTTTAGGGCCTTTTCAGGGCGGCGTTTCGTGCATTCGCATTCCGCTTGGGAAAGGCGTGTGTGGAGAAGCTGCTGAGTTTCAAGAGACTGTTTTAGTTGGGGATGTGAGCACCTATCCAAACTACATTTCTTGTGATAGTATGGCCAAGAGTGAAATCGTGGTTCCCATGCTCAAGAATGGTCAATTGCTGGGTGTCTTAGACCTGGATTCTTCACTTATTGATGATTACAATGCCATTGACCGCGATTACTTGGAACAATTTGTCGCTATTTTGCTTGAGAAGACAGAATGGGACTTTACGATGTTTGAGGAGAAAGCCTAATGTATCAAGCACTTTATCGAAAATATAGAAGCCAGACTTTTTCACAACTAGTAGGTCAAGAAGTCGTGGCTAAAACCCTAAAACAAGCGGTCGAGCAGGAAAAGATTAGTCATGCCTATCTTTTCTCAGGCCCTCGTGGGACTGGGAAGACCAGCGTAGCCAAGATTTTTGCCAAGGCTATGAACTGCCCGAACCAAGTGGACGGAGAACCATGTAATAACTGCTATATCTGCCAAGCAGTGACAGAAGGTAGCTTAGAAGATGTTATCGAAATGGATGCGGCTTCGAATAACGGAGTTGATGAAATCCGAGAAATTCGTGATAAATCCACCTATGCTCCTAGTTTGGCACGTTATAAGGTCTATATCATAGACGAGGTTCATATGCTGTCTACAGGAGCTTTTAATGCGCTTTTAAAGACGTTAGAAGAACCAACTCAAAATGTTGTCTTTATCTTGGCGACTACCGAATTGCACAAGATTCCAGCAACTATTTTATCGCGTGTCCAACGTTTTGAGTTTAAATCGATTCGAAAGCAAGATATCACGGCACATATTCATCATATTTTAGAAAAAGAAAATATCAGTTCTGAACCAGATGCTGTGGAAATCATTGCCAGACGAGCTGAAGGTGGAATGCGGGATGCCTTGTCTATTCTGGACCAAGCCTTGAGTTTGACACAGGGAAATGAGCTCACGACTGCTATCTCTGAGGAGATTACAGGCACCATTAGTCTATCAGCACTTGATGACTATGTAGCTGCCTTGTCTCAGCAGGATGTTCCAAAAGCGCTTGATTCTTTGAATCTTTTGTTTGAAAATGGCAAGAGCATGACTCGTTTTGTGACGGATCTCTTGCAGTATTTGCGTGATCTACTAGTTGTTCAGACAGGTGGCGAAAATACTCATCACAGTCCAGTTTTTATGGACAATCTAGCTCTTTCTCAGGAAAGTCTCTTTGAAATGATTCGAATAGCGACTGTGAGCTTGGCGGATATGAAAGCTAGCCTGCAACCTAAGATTTATGCTGAGATGATGACCATTCGTTTAGCGGAGATTAAGCCTGAACCAATGTTTTCAGAAGCTGTCGAAGGTGAGATTTCTGCACTGAGACAGGAAGTCGCTCGTCTCAAACAAGAACTTGCTAATGTTGGAACGGTGCCTAAACAAGTGGCGCCAGTCCCTAGCCGTCCAGCCACTTCCAAGACAGTCTATCGAGTAGACCGTAATAAGGTTCAGGCTATCCTACAAGAAGCTGTTGAACATCCTGAATTGGCACGGCAAAACTTGATTCGCCTACAGAATGCGTGGGGAGAAGTGATTGAGAGTTTAGCTGGACCTGATAAGGCTCTTCTCGTAGGTTCTCAACCAGTTGCGGCCAACGAACACCATGCGATTTTAGCTTTTGAATCCAATTTCAATGCAGGACAAACCATGAAACGGGATAACCTCAATACCATGTTTGGCAATATTCTCAGCCAGGCGGCTGGATTTTCACCTGAAATCCTGGCAATTTCCCTAGAGGAATGGAAAGAGGTTCGTGCAGCATTTTCAGCTAAAAACAAGTCTTCTCAGGCAGATCAAGAGGTAGAAGAAGAGAGCCTGATTCCAGAGGGATTTGAATTTCTGGCTGATAAAGTCATGGTCGAAGAAGACTAAAAGTGGATTTCATGGTACAATAATCCTATGACTAGACAACAATTTATCGTGATAGCACTATTTACTGCTGCTGAGACTTATTTTTTCAATGAAGCTTGGATGACTGGTCGCTATTTCATGGCAGCCTTTTGGGCCATTCTACTTTTTCGAAATTTTAGATTAAGTTATGTAATGGGGAAAATAGTAGATGCCATTGATCAGCACCTAAACCGCAAGGATTAGTCACTAGCTTCTAAACAAAATCAAAGCCTTTTAGGCTTTTTTTTGTTATACTAGTAGAGTATATTTATGGACCTTTTCTTGTATTTTTTGAGAAATGTAAGTGATTTCTCTAAGGATAAAGGGAGTAGGCTAGAAAAAGAAAGGAACTATCATGTCAGTATTAGAGATCAAAGATCTTCACGTTGAGATTGAAGGAAAAGAAATTTTGAAAGGAGTCAATCTGACTCTGAAAACAGGAGAAATCGCAGCTATCATGGGACCAAATGGTACTGGTAAATCGACTCTTTCTGCCGCTATCATGGGGAACCCTAACTATGAAGTTACTAAAGGTGAGGTCTTGTTTGATGGCGTAAATATCCTTGAGTTGGAAGTGGACGAGCGTGCGCGTATGGGACTTTTCCTTGCTATGCAATACCCATCTGAAATTCCTGGAATTACCAATGCAGAGTTTCTTCGTGCAGCCATGAATGCTGGTAAAGAAGATGATGAAAAGATTTCGGTTCGTGAGTTCATCACTAAACTAGACGAGAAAATGGAATTGCTCAACATGAAAGAAGAAATGGCAGAGCGTTACCTAAACGAAGGTTTCTCTGGTGGTGAGAAAAAACGTAATGAAATTCTTCAACTCTTGATGTTGGAACCAACTTTTGCCCTTTTGGATGAGATTGACTCAGGTCTTGATATTGACGCCCTTAAAGTTGTATCGAAAGGTGTCAATGCCATGCGTGGTGAAGGCTTTGGTGCTATGATTATCACACACTACCAACGTCTTTTGAACTACATCACACCTGATGTGGTCCACGTGATGATGGAAGGTCGTGTGGTCCTTTCTGGTGGTCCAGAATTGGCTGCCCGTTTGGAACGTGAAGGATACGCAAAACTAGCTGAAGAACTTGGCTACGACTACAAGGAAGAATTGTAATTCCCTCGTATCTTTTAGGAGAAGTAAATGACTAAAGAGAATATTAAACTTTTTTCAGAAATGCACGCTGAACCAAGCTGGTTGGCTGACCTCCGTCAAAAAGCTTTTGATAAGATTGAGAGTTTGGAATTACCAGTTATTGAGCGTGTCAAATTTCACCGCTGGAATCTGGGAGATGGAACCATCACAGAAAGTGAACCTTCAGCAAATGTTGCAGACTTCACAGCTCTAGATAATCACTTGAAGTTGGTTCAAGTAGGAACGCAGACTGTTTTTGAACAAACTCCAGTTGAATTGGCTGAACAAGGAGTAATCTTTACAGACTTCCACTCAGCTTTAGAAGAAATTCCAGAACTTATTGAGGAATTCTTCATGTCATCAGTTAAGTATGATGACGACAAGTTGGCAGCCTACCACACAGCTTATTTTAACAGTGGTGCTGTTCTCTACATTCCAGATAACGTAGAAATTACAGAGCCAATCGAAGGTATTTTCTACCAAGACAGCGATAGTGATGTGCCATTTAACAAGCATATCCTTATCATTGCTGGTAAAAACAGTAAGATAAGCTATCTTGAACGTCTAGAGTCACGTGGTGGAGGTAGTGCAAAAGCAACTGCCAATATCACAGTTGAAGTGATTGCACGTTCTGGTGCGCAAGTGAAATTTGCTGCTATTGACCGTTTAGGTGAAAATGTCACTGCCTACATTAGCCGCCGTGGTAAACTAGGCAACGATGCAAGCATTGACTGGGCGATTGGTGTCATGAATGAAGGAAATGTCGTTGCGGACTTTGATAGCGACTTGATTGGAAATGGTAGCCATGCTGACCTTAAAGTCGTAGCTCTTTCAAGTGGCCGTCAGGTTCAAGGGATTGATACTCGAGTGACTAACTACGGTTGCAACTCTATCGGAAATATCCTCCAACATGGGGTTATCCTTGAAAAAGCAACTTTGACCTTCAACGGTATCGGTCACATCATCAAAGGCGCTAAGGGAGCAGATGCCCAACAAGAAAGTCGAGTTCTCATGCTTTCAGACCAAGCGCGTTCCGATGCCAACCCAATTCTTTTGATTGATGAAAATGACGTAACTGCAGGTCACGCGGCTTCTATCGGTCAGGTGGATCCAGAAGATATGTACTACCTCATGAGCCGTGGCTTGGATAAGGCAACTGCTGAACGCTTGGTTGTTCTTGGTTTTCTTGGCTCCGTAATTGTTGAGATTCCAGTCAAGGAAGTTCGTGATGAAATGATTGCAACGATCGAAGAAAAATTGTCAAAACGCTAAGGGGAAGCCTATGTTAGATGTAGAAGCGATTCGCAAGGATTTTCCAATTTTAGACCAGATTGTCAACGATGAACCTCTGGTCTATCTGGACAATGCCGCGACGACACAAAAACCACTAGCAGTTCTGGAAACAATCAACCGCTACTATGAGCAGGACAATGCCAATGTTCACCGTGGTGTTCATACCTTGGCTGAGCGGGCGACAGCTTCCTATGAGGCGGCTCGTGAGACCATTCGTAAGTTTATCAATGCAGGCTCTACAAAGGAAGTTCTCTTCACCAGAGGAACGACAACCAGCCTTAACTGGGTGGCATACTTCGCTGAGGAAATCCTGACTGAGGGAGACCAGGTCTTGATTTCTGTCATGGAACACCATTCCAATATCATTCCTTGGCAGGAGGTCTGCCGCAAGACTGGGGCAGAGCTTGTCTATGTTTATCTCAAGAATGGAGCTCTGGATATGGATGACTTGCGAGCTAAATTGACTGATAAAGTCAAGTTTGTCTCCCTAGCTCACGCCTCAAATGTTCTTGGTGTGGTCAATCCGATCAAGGAAATCACTCAATTGGCCCACCAAGTTGGAGCTATTATGGTGGTGGATGGTGCTCAATCTACGCCCCATATGAAGATTGATGTCCAGAACTTGGATGTGGACTTCTTTGCTTTTTCAGGTCACAAGATGGCTGGACCAACTGGTATTGGTGTTCTTTACGGTAAAGAAAAGTATCTGGAACAAATGTCACCAGTTGAGTTTGGTGGCGAGATGATTGATTTCGTCTACGAACAATCTGCTAGTTGGAAGGAATTGCCTTGGAAATTTGAGGCTGGGACTCCCAATATGGCAGGTGCTATCGGACTTGCTGCAGCAGTGGATTATCTGGAAAAGATTGGTATGGATGCCATTGAATCTCATGAACAGGAATTGATTGCATACGTCTTTCCAAAATTGCAGGAAATTGAAGGGTTAACCATTTATGGTTCGCAAGACCTGGCTAAACGTTCAGGTGTCATTGCCTTTAATCTAGGTGACCTTCATCCCCACGACCTCGCGACAGCTCTGGATTATGAAGGAGTAGCGGTTCGTGCCGGTCACCATTGCGCCCAACCTTTGCTTCAGTATTTGGAAGTTCCAGCAACAGCTCGTGCAAGTTTTTATATCTACAATACCAAGGCAGATTGTGACAAGCTAGTCGATGCCCTACAAAAGACAAAGGAGTTTTTCAATGGCACTTTCTAAACTAGATAGCCTTTATATGGCAGTGGTGGCAGACCATTCGAAAAATCCACATCACCAAGGGAAGCTGGAAGATGCTGAGCAAATCAGCCTCAATAATCCAACCTGTGGGGATGTCATCAACCTCTCTGTCAAGTTTGACGCAGAGGACCGTTTGGAAGATATTGCTTTTCTAAATTCAGGATGCACGATTTCAACTGCCTCTGCTAGTATGATGACAGATGCAGTTTTAGGCAAGACCAAACAAGAAATTTTAGAGCTTGCGACCATTTTTTCAGAAATGGTTCAAGGTCAAAAAGATGACCGCCAAGACCAACTTGGCGATGCAGCTTTCTTATCAGGTGTTGCCAAATTCCCACAACGGATTAAGTGTGCAACTCTAGCTTGGAATGCACTTAAGAAAACAATTGAAGATCAAGAAAAACAGTAAGACAAGTTTCTTTTGTCTTATGAATCAGTAGAAATGAAGAATGAAAGAAAGGATATTATGGCTGAAGAAAGAGTAGAACCAAAACCAATTGACCTTGGTGAATATAAATTTGGTTTCCATGACGATGTAGAGCCTGTCCTATCGACAGGAAAAGGATTGAACGAAGAAGTCATTCGCGAATTATCAGCTGCTAAGGGAGAACCTGAGTGGATGTTAGAATTCCGTTTGAAGTCTTATGAAACCTTCAAAAAAATGCCTATGCAAACCTGGGGAGCAGACTTGTCAGAGATTGACTTTGATGACTTGATCTATTACCAAAAACCTTCTGATAAACCAGCCCGTTCTTGGGACGATGTACCTGAAAAAATCAAAGAAACCTTTGAACGTATCGGGATTCCAGAAGCTGAGCGTGCTTATCTAGCAGGGGCCTCTGCTCAGTACGAGTCAGAAGTTGTTTACCACAATATGAAGGAAGAGTTCCAGAAATTGGGTATTATCTTTACAGATACAGATTCTGCCCTCAAGGAATACCCAGACTTGTTTAAACAATACTTTGCGAAGTTGGTACCGCCGACTGATAACAAGTTGGCAGCCCTCAACTCAGCAGTATGGTCTGGTGGAACCTTTATCTACGTACCAAAAGGTGTTAAGGTAGATATCCCACTTCAAACCTACTTCCGTATCAATAACGAAAATACAGGTCAGTTCGAACGTACCTTGATTATTGTTGACGAAGGAGCGAGTGTCCACTACGTAGAAGGCTGTACAGCGCCAACTTATTCAAGTAACAGCTTGCACGCTGCTATTGTAGAAATTTTCGCTTTGGACGGAGCTTATATGCGTTATACAACCATTCAAAACTGGTCTGATAATGTCTATAACTTGGTAACAAAACGTGCCAAAGCCTTGAAAGATGCGACTGTTGAGTGGATCGATGGAAACTTGGGTGCTAAAACAACCATGAAATACCCGTCTGTTTACCTTGATGGAGAAGGAGCGCGTGGAACCATGCTCTCTATCGCCTTTGCCAATGCAGGGCAACACCAAGACACGGGGGCTAAGATGATCCACAACGCCCCACATACAAGCTCGTCTATCGTGTCTAAGTCTATCGCTAAAGGCGGAGGAAAGGTGGACTACCGTGGACAAGTAACCTTTAACAAGAACTCTAAGAAATCTGTTTCTCACATTGAGTGTGATACCATTATCATGGATGACTTGTCAGCATCAGATACCATTCCGTTTAATGAAATTCACAACTCGCAAGTTGCTTTGGAGCACGAAGCCAAAGTATCTAAGATTTCAGAGGAACAACTCTACTACCTCATGAGTCGTGGTTTGTCAGAATCTGAGGCAACCGAGATGATTGTCATGGGATTTGTGGAACCCTTCACAAAAGAACTTCCAATGGAATACGCAGTTGAGCTGAACCGCTTGATTAGCTATGAAATGGAAGGTTCAGTCGGATAAGTCCAAAAAGGAGAAGCAAATGGGATTCTTAAAAAAATTATTTGGTAATGTTGAAAAAGCGAATAAAGGTGAAATTCCTGTCGAGGAAATTGTTCCACCTTTTACAGTTGATTTAGTAGAAGAAGCAGATGATTATTGGCGACAAATGGAACAAAACCTCTTGATAAACGCTGTAAAAGGCGTTGGTGGTCCTGAGGCCGTGGAACGTGCTTTTGTTCTTACTAATTTCAAAGAAAATCAAGAAACCTTTGAGCTCTTTTATCAGGTAAATGGTCAACTTCTTTCATGGAGAGAGATGGATGCGACTGTTGTTGATAAAATCATCAATCAACTCCTTCCGCAAGCGGCAGAAGTAGCGCGTGCAGTAAATGAAAATTATGAAGAGGCAAATGTACCAGTAATCCAGTACGCTATGCTTCAGTTTGAAACTGCAACCATGGCTTGGTTTGGTCGGAAGCTGACAACAGCTTCTCCAGAAGCCCAATTGACTTTTGAAGAATTGGTATCTGGTTGGCGCGCTATTTTGGAACAAGAAGTTCCAAATCGTCCTTTAGACAGTGACCGTCCGTTCCCTTACTTTGAAGTTTAAAAAATCCCAAATCTCCAAAAAACTTTCAATGGAGTATACTGTTGAGCCTACTCGCTTGATCAGTAACTAATTGAAAGAATCAGTGGTTAAAAATGCAAATTCTGAACAGGAATCCTTTCTGTTCAGAATTTTTTTCAAAAAAGAACCTAATAAATATTCACAAAAATACTTTTATATGGTAAAATAAAACAATTACATTTAGTGGAGATGAAGTATGAATATTTTTAGAACCAAGGATGTTAGTCTGAGACAGACAGAGATGCATCGCCATTTGAAATTGTGGGATTTGATTCTTCTAGGGATTGGTGCTATGGTGGGGACGGGGATTTTCACCATTACAGGAACAGCAGCTGCTACCTTAGCTGGTCCATCACTAGTGATTTCCATTGTAATTTCTGCCCTGTGTGTTTCTCTTTCAGCTCTCTTTTTCGCAGAATTTGCCTCTCGTGTGCCTGCTACTGGTGGTGCTTATAGTTACCTCTATGCAATTCTAGGAGAATTGCCAGCCTGGATTGCTGGTTGGCTGACCATCATGGAATTCATGACGGCTGTTTCAGGTGTGGCGTCTGGCTGGGCAGCTTACTTTAAGGGATTGCTCAGTAATTATGGTATCTCCATGCCCCAAGCCTTGAATGGAACCTTTAACCCTGAACAAGGTACCTATATCGATCTTCTACCTATTTTAGTACTGACATTGGTAACGGGATTGGTTTTATTAAATTCTAAGGCAGCTTTGAGATTTAATTCGCTTTTAGTGGTCTTGAAATTCTCAGCTCTCGCCTTATTTATCCTAGTTGGTATTTGGTACATTAAGCCTGAAAATTGGACGAATTTTGCTCCATTTGGTTTTGGTCAACTATATGGTGGAAGTACTGGGATTATGGCGGGCGCATCTTTGATGTTCTTTGGTTTTCTCGGATTTGAATCTATTTCCATGGCAGTTGATGAAATTCAAAGTCCGCAAAAAAATATTCCTCGCGGAATTGTGCTTTCTCTGACAATCGTCACCATTCTCTATGCTTTGGTTACCTTAGTATTGACAGGGATTGTTCACTACAGTAAGCTCAATGTGGACGATGCAGTAGCATTTTCATTACGGAGTATTGGTATCGGCTGGGCGGCAAATTATGTTTCGCTTGTAGCCATTCTAACCCTGATAACCGTATGTATCTCCATGACTTACGCTTTGTCTCGGATGATTTATAGCTTAGCACGTGATGGACTTTTACCTCAAAGTTTCAAACAATTAAGCAAGACTAGTCGCGTTCCTAAAAATGCGACCCTCTTAACAGGAGTTGCTTCAGCCATTGCTGCAGGAGTCTTTCCTCTAGCCAGTATTGCAGCCTTCTTAAATATCTGTACGCTAGCTTATCTCATTTTGCTAGCCTATGGAATAATAAAACTCAGAAAGGATAAGGGGATGCCAAAAGAGGGAGAGTTTAAAACTCCCTTGGTGCCACTTTTGCCAATTCTTTCCATTCTTATCTGTGTTTCCTTTATGCTTCAATATAGTCTAGATACCTGGATTGCCTTTGGTATTGCTCTTCTAGTTGGTCTAGTCATTTACTTTACTTACGGGTTCCGCCATTCAACCCTCGCAGAAGAAGAATAAAAGCTGGGAATTCCCAGCTTTTTTAATCTTTCACATAAGTAAATCCTTCACCCAGAATTTCATGAGCCTCAGTGATAGTGATAAAGGCTTGAGGGTCGATTTTGTGAATCATATCTTTCATTTTAACGATTTCGTTCCGACCTACGATACAGTAGATGATTTTTAAATCCTTTTTGCTGTAGTAGCCTTGACCAGATATAAAGGTAACGCCACGTCCGAGTTCATCGTTAATCTCTTTGGCCAATTGATCAGGATATTGGGTAATAATCATAAATCCTTTACCAGCATAACCCCCTTCACCGATCAAGTCAATAACACGAGCGATGATAAAGTCAAATAAGAGGGTATAGGTAACTAGACGAAGGTCCTGGAAGATAATCAAAATCAACATTAGGATAAAAAAGTCAATCCCAAAGAGCAATTTACCAATCGAAATATTGGTGTATTTGTTGAGGATACGGGCAACGATATCAGAGCCACCAGTGGTTCCACCAGCATTAAAGATAATTCCTAAACCAACCCCTAGTAAGACTCCTGAGACTAAAGCGACAATGATGAGATCTCCTTGCAAGTCGATATGCAAAGGAATGCGCTCAAAGATTGCTAGCCAAATGGAAAGTGAAATAGATCCTAGAAGGCTGGAGTAGAGGGTCTTAGGTCCAAATATCTTCCAAGCCAGGATAAATAAAGGGATATTAATCAAGAGGTTCATCAATGAGACAGGAATCTTAAAAAGATAGTAGGTAATCAAGGTAATACCTGTCGCCCCTCCCTCAAATAAATGATAAGGAACAACAAAGTAAGTAAGACCGAAGGCATAGATAGCAGCTCCAAAAATAATAGTGATAATCGGTTGAAGTTTTCGAATCATGGCTGTTCCTCACTTTTCTATAGATAGATTATACCAAAAATTCAGTTCTTTTCATCGGATCACTTATGATTTTTTATCATTTTTTTGATATAATAAAGGAGAAAATCCCAATCCTATCGAGAAGAATAGAAAGATTGAATTATGACACAAGTAAAAATTGTAACGGACTCTTCTGTTACTATCGAACCAGAAGTAGTTAAAGAATTAAATATCACTGTTGTCCCTCTATCAGTTATGATTGATAGTGTGCTTTATTCGGATGCAGATTTGAAAGAGGGAGAATTCCTTCATCTTATGCAACAAAGTAAGAATCTGCCTAAAACAAGCCAGCCACCTGTAGGAGTGTTTGCTGAGGTCTTTGAAGAACTAGGTAAAGATGGCAGTCAAATTATCGCCATTCACATGTCCCATGCCTTGTCTGGAACTGTGGAAGCTGCTCGCCAAGGGGCAAGTCTCTCAACTGCTGATGTAACAGTTATTGATAGTTCCTTTACAGATCAAGCGATGAAGTTCCAAGTTGTTGAAGCCGCAAAACTTGCTAAAGAGGGTAAAGACTTAGAAACGATCTTAGCTCATGTAGAGGACGTCAAAAATCATACAGAACTTTATATCGGTGTTTCGACGCTAGAAAACTTAGTTAAGGGTGGTCGTATTGGACGTGTGACAGGATTACTAAGCTCACTCTTGAATATTCGTGTAGTAATGCAGATGAAAAACCACGAACTCCAACCAATCGCCAAAGGACGTGGAGCGAAAACTTTCAAAAAGTGGCTTGAGGAATTAACCAATACTCTTTCCCAAAAATCAGTTGCAGAAATTGGAATTTCCTATGCTGGAACGAACGAATGGGCGAATGAGATGAAGGCATTATTGCAACCTTATGTTGAGAAGCCAATCTCTGTATTGGAAACTGGCTCTATTATTCAAACTCATACTGGAGAGAATGCTTGGGCAATTCTAATTCGCTACAATTCCTAAAAAAATAGAGAAAAAATAGTCAAAATAGTGTTTTTGACTTGACCTATAGCCGATTTTAGGATATGATTATATTTGTTAATTAGAAATTATTTGGAGGATTTGTTAACATGGCAAACAAACAAGATTTGATCGCTAAAGTAGCAGAAGCTACAGAATTGACTAAGAAAGATTCAGCAGCAGCAGTTGACGCTGTATTTGCAGCAGTAACTGAATACCTTGCAGCTGGTGAAAAAGTTCAATTGATCGGTTTCGGTAACTTTGAAGTTCGTGAGCGTGCTGCACGTAAAGGTCGCAACCCACAAACTGGTAAAGAAATCAAAATCGCAGCTTCTAAAGTTCCAGCATTCAAAGCTGGTAAAGCTCTTAAAGACGCTGTTAAATAATGAATTTTCAAAAAGCCTATTGTATCAAGCTTCCTAGCTTGATCAACAGGCTTTTTTTGTTTATTTGAAGAGTTGAGTTATGATTCTGTGCAAAAAGAAAAAGGTTCCCATGGATGAGAACCTTCTTTTCATTAGTTTTTAGAAGCTGCTTGGAATTCAGGGTTTTTCCATGCTTCATCAATGATAGCTTGCAATTCTTTAGCTGATGCTTGCATTTTTTGAGTTTCAGCATCGTTCAATGGGATGTTAACTGGGCGAACGATACCGTGTGCACCAACGATAGCAGGTTGACCGATAAAGACATTTTCAACACCGTATTGACCTTCTTGGAATACAGAAAGTGGTAGCACCGCATTTTCATCGTCAAGGATAGCACGAGTGATACGAGCAAGGGCAACGGCGATACCGTAATAAGTAGCACCTTTTTTGTTGATGATTGAGTAAGCTGCATCACGAACTGAGATGAAGAGTTCAACAAGGTCAGCTTCATTCAAGTCACGGTTAGCTTGCAACCATTGTTCCAATTTAACACCGGCAACGTTAGCGTGTGACCAAACAGCAAACTCAGAGTCACCGTGTTCACCCATGATGTAGGCGTGAACTGAACGTGCATCAACACCGATAGTTTCAGCAAGTGCTTGACGGAAACGAGCTGAGTCAAGTGAAGTACCTGAACCGATAACGCGTTCTTTAGGGAAACCTGAGAATTTCCATGTTGAGTATGTCAAGACGTCAACTGGGTTAGCAGCAACAAGGAAGATACCGTCAAATCCAGATGCAACAACTTGTTCAACAATTGATTTGTTGATTGCCAAGTTTTTACCTACAAGGTCAAGACGAGTTTCACCTGGTTTTTGTGGAGCACCAGCAGTGATAACTACAAGGTCTGCATCCGCACAGTCTTCGTACTTAGCTGCATAGATTTTTTTAGGTGAAGTAAAAGCTAGCGCGTGGCTAAGGTCTTCAGCATCACCAACTGCTTTTTCAAACAATTGAGGAATTTCAATGATACCAAGTTCTTGTGCAATTCCTTGTGTTACGAGGGCAAAAGCGTAAGATGAACCTACGGCACCGTCACCGACAAGGATCACTTTTTTGTGTTGTTTAGTTGCTGTCATTTGTCTAAACATCTCCTTTATTTTATTAAGGGGGAACCCCCATTTGATTTCATTCTATCACTTTTGCTAAGCTTTGTCACGGATATACCTTCGGGATAAGTATGTAAACGTTTTAGTGATTTCCAAAGACTGAAATGATCTACACTTTATGGTATAATATATCTAATTACTAATAGTGAAATGAGGCATTTATGAATGCAGGATAGAAATTTAGTGAATGTCAATCTGACAAAGGAGATGAAGACCAGCTTTATCGACTACGCCATGAGCGTTATCGTCGCGCGGGCCCTTCCTGATGTTCGAGATGGCTTAAAACCTGTTCACCGTCGTATTCTTTATGGAATGAATGAACTAGGTGTTACACCAGACAAACCTCATAAAAAGTCAGCCCGCATTACAGGGGATGTTATGGGTAAATACCACCCACACGGAGATTCCTCTATTTACGAAGCCATGGTTCGTATGGCTCAGTGGTGGAGCTACCGTTACATGCTTGTTGATGGGCATGGAAACTTTGGTTCTATGGACGGGGACGGTGCTGCCGCGCAGCGGTACACTGAGGCACGTATGAGCAAGATTGCTCTTGAAATGCTTCGTGATATCAATAAAAACACCGTTGATTTCGTAGATAACTACGATGCTAACGAACGTGAACCCTTGGTTTTGCCAGCTCGTTTTCCAAACCTTTTAGTCAATGGGGCAACTGGTATCGCTGTTGGGATGGCAACCAATATTCCACCTCACAACTTGGGTGAAACCATTGATGCAGTGAAGTTGGTTATGGATAATCCTGAAGTGACGACTAAGGACTTGATGGAAGTCTTGCCTGGTCCAGATTTTCCGACTGGTGCTCTTGTTATGGGGAAATCAGGGATTCATAAGGCTTATGAGACTGGTAAAGGTTCCATTGTCCTTCGTTCTCGTACAGAGATTGAAACCACTAAGACGGGTCGTGAGCGTATCGTTGTAACGGAATTCCCTTATATGGTTAATAAAACCAAGGTACATGAGCATATTGTTCGCTTAGTTCAGGAAAAACGAATTGAGGGCATTACAGCCGTACGTGATGAGTCCAACCGTGAAGGCGTTCGCTTTGTAATCGAGGTTAAACGCGACGCGTCTGCCAACGTTATCCTTAACAACCTCTTCAAGATGACCCAGATGCAAACCAACTTTGGTTTCAACATGCTCGCGATTCAAAATGGCGTGCCAAAAATCTTGTCCCTTCGTCAAATTTTGGATGCTTATATCGAGCACCAAAAAGAAGTGGTTGTTCGCCGTACTCGTTTTGACAAGGAAAAAGCAGAAGCGCGTGCGCACATCTTAGAAGGTCTTTTAATTGCACTTGACCATATCGACGAAGTGATTCGTATCATTCGTGCCAGTGAAACAGATGCGGAAGCGCAAGCTGAGTTGATGAGCAAATTCAAGCTTTCTGAACGTCAAAGTCAAGCTATCCTTGATATGCGTCTTCGTCGTTTGACAGGATTGGAACGTGATAAGATTCAGTCTGAATATGATGAATTGATTGCCTTGATTGCAGATTTGGCTGATATTCTTGCCAAACCTGAGCGCGTGGCGCAAATCATCAAAGAGGAATTGGACGAAGTCAAACGCAAGTTTGGTGACAAGCGTCGTACGGAGTTGATGATCGGAGAAGTCTTAACTCTTGAAGATGAAGATTTGATTGAAGAAACGGATGTCTTGATTACCCTATCTAACAAGGGCTATATCAAACGTTTGGACCAAGGTGAGTTCACTGCTCAAAAACGTGGTGGCCGTGGAGTTCAAGGTACGGGAGTTAAGGATGATGACTTTGTGCGTGAGTTGGTTTCAACCAGTACCCATGATCATCTGCTCTTCTTTACCAATAAAGGACGCGTATATCGACTAAAAGGTTATGAAATCCCTGAATACGGTCGCACCGCTAAGGGCTTGCCAGTTGTCAATCTTTTGAAGTTGGACGAGGGTGAAAGCATTCAGACCATTATCAATGTTGAGTCTGAACGTAGTGATGACGCCTATCTCTTCTTCACAACCCGTCACGGTATTGTGAAGAGAACCAGTGTTAAAGAGTTCGCTAATATTCGTCAAAATGGACTTAAAGCTTTGAATCTTAAGGATGAAGACGAATTGATTAATGTCTTGCTGACAGAAGAAGATACGGATATTATCATAGGTACCAAGTTTGGTTATGCCGTTCGCTTTAATCAATCAGCTGTTCGTGGCATGAGCCGTATCGCGACAGGTGTCCGAGGAGTCAATCTTCGTGAGGGTGACACAGTAGTTGGTGCTAGCGTGATTACAAACCAAGATGAGGTTCTTATCATCACTGAAAAAGGATATGGTAAACGTACACTTGCTACTGAATATCCTACAAAAGGCCGTGGTGGTAAAGGGATGAAGACGGCCAATGTTGCTGAGAAGAATGGTCCTCTGGCAGGTCTCCTCACTGTTAAGGGGGATGAAGACCTGATGATTATCACAGATACAGGTGTCATGATCCGTACAAATGTTGCCAATATTTCACAAACGGGACGCTCAACTATGGGAGTTAAGGTGATGCGTCTAGATCAGGATGCTAAGATTGTGACCTTTACAACGGTTGCGGCGGCAGAAAAGGAAGAAGTTGGGACTGAAATTGAAACAGAAGGTGAAGCATAATGTCTCATAAAAAAACGAAAAATAAAAAGAGTAAGAAAAACAAGCGCAGAAATCTATTTATCAATATTTTAGCGGGTTTCTTAATTCTTTTATCGCTAGCTTTAATTTTTAATTCAAAGATTCGTGATCTCTTTTTGGTCTGGAATACCAATAAATACCAAGTCAATCAAGTCACTAAGGAAAATATAGATGAAAATCTAAAAACCGAAGGGAATTTTGATTTTGACTCTGTTAAGTCTATTTCATCTGAAGCTGTATTGGCTTCACAATGGGATGCTCAGAAACTTCCCGTTATTGGAGGTATTGCTATTCCTGAAGTGGAGATTAACTTACCGATTTTTAAAGGGTTGGATAATGTAAACTTGTTCTACGGAGCAGGGACCATGAAACCAGATCAAAAAATGGGAGAAGGGAACTATTCTCTAGCCAGTCACCATATCTTTACTGCTGAAAATGCCAGTCAAATGCTCTTCTCACCTTTGGTCAATGCCAAAGCAGGTATGAAAATTTACCTGACGGATAAGGATAAAGTTTATACTTATGAGATTACAGAAGTTAAACGTGTTACACCAGACCGTGTAGATGAAATCGAAGATCGTGATGGCGTAAAGGAGATTACTTTGGTTACCTGTGTTGATTATAATGCGACCGAGCGTATAATCGTCAAAGGAATCTTTAAAGAATCAAAAGCTTATTCTGAGACTTCTGAGGATATTTTGAAGGCCTTTAATCAACCGTATAGACAACGTTATTAAGAATGAATGAACCAGTGAAGTGCTATTTTACTGGTTTTTATGTTAACAAAATAGGATCAAAATAGTTCTTATGAAAAAGGACAGGAAGGCTTAGGATAAAGATTTTTAAGATAAATATTTTAGAATTTTACAGAAAACGCTTTCTAGAAAACAAGAATTATGTTATAATTATCACAAATAAAAGTTTAGGAGTTTTTTATGGTCTCTTCAGAATTTATTTCAAAGATTGAATTTGCTTGCAAGAAGAAAGAAAGTCTTTATAGCCAAAGTAAGTTTAAGTATGCGATTCGTTCCATGTTTGCAGGTGCCTTTTTAACATTTAGCACGGCTGCGGGTGCAGTTGGGGCTGACTTGATAAATAAAATCGCACCAGGTAGTGGTCGCTTCCTTTTCCCATTCGTTTTTGCTTGGGGATTGGCCTACATTGTTTTTTTTAATGCTGAACTGGTAACTTCAAACATGATGTTCTTGACAGCTGGTAGTTTCTTGAAAAAAATCTCTTGGAGAAAAACAACTGAGATTTTACTTTACTGTACCTTGTTCAACCTTATCGGTGCTTTGATAGCAGGTTGGGGCTTTGCTCATTCGGCAGCCTATGCACATCTGACTCACGATAGTTTCATTTCAGGGGTTGTAGAGATGAAGTTAGGCCGTTCAAATGAGCTGATTTTGCTTGAGGCTATTTTAGCCAATGTCTTCGTAAACATTGCTATTCTTTCCTTTGTTTTGGTGAAAGACGGAGGCGCCAAACTTTGGCTTGTCTTATCAGCAATTTACATGTTTGTATTCTTAACAAACGAACACATTGCTGCGAACTTTGCTTCTTTTGCGATTGTTAAGTTCAGTGTTGCAGCAGATTCAATTGCTAATTTTGACATACCTAATATTCTTCGTCACTGGGGTGTAACCTTTGTCGGAAACTTTATCGGAGGAGGTCTCTTGATGGGCTTGCCTTACGCCTTCCTCAATAAAAACGAAGATACTTATGTCGATTAAAGAAATGAGCACGAGTGAATCGTGCTTTTTTGTTTGATGTGTAAGACTAGTCATAGTTGTTCCTTATATCAAAATATAGAAAAACGGTATTGGAAAAGACTAGCCCAAGATGATACAATATCCCTAATGAAGCTATTTGGAGGTCGTCTTATGACTCGTGATTTTAAATTTGAAACCCTACAATTACATGCTGGGCAAGTAGTTGATCCGGCAACTAAGTCTCGTGCAGTACCGATTTATCAAACAACATCCTTCGTTTTTGATGACACGCAAGAAGGTGCCGATTTGTTTGCCTTGAGAAAACCAGGGAACATTTATACTCGTATCACAAACCCTACAACAGCAGCCTTTGAGGAAAGAATTGCTGCTCTTGAAGGTGGTGTTGGAGCACTAGCGACAGCATCAGGGATGGCTGCTGTAACCTACACTATTTTGGCGCTTGCTCACGCAGGTGACCATGTGGTGGCTGCGTCAACTATTTACGGTGGTACTTTCAATCTCTTGAAAGAAACCCTTCCTCGTTATGGGATCACAACAACCTTTGTCGATGTGGATAATTTGGAAGAAGTGGAAGCAGCTATCAATGACAATACAAAGCTTGTCTTGATTGAAACCTTGGGGAATCCCTTGATTAACATTCCTGACTTGGAAAAATTGGCTGAGATTGCGCATAAACACCAGATTCCTCTCGTTTCTGACAACACTTTTGCCACACCATATTTGATTAACGTCTTCTCTCACGGTGTAGATATTTCCATTCACTCAGCAACTAAGTTTATCGGTGGACATGGTACGACTATTGGAGGAGTGATTGTCGATAGTGGTCGTTTTGACTGGGCAGCTTCAGGGAAATTCCCTCAATTTGTTGAGGAAGATCCAAGTTACCACAACTTGAGCTATACTCGTGATGTGGGTGCAGCAGCCTTTATTATCGCTGTTCGTGTTCAATTGCTCCGTGATACAGGTGCTGCCTTGTCGCCATTTAATGCCTTTCTCTTGCTCCAAGGGCTTGAAACTCTCTCTCTTCGTGTTGAACGTCACGTGCAAAATGCAGAGAAAATTGTTGATTTCCTTGTCAACCATCCTAAGGTAGAGAAGGTAAATTATCCAAAACTAGCTGACAGTCCATATCATGCCTTGGCTGAGAAATATTTGCCAAAAGGTGTTGGTTCAATCTTTACCTTCCATGTCAAAGGTGGAGAGGCAGAAGCCCGCAAGGTGATTGATAATTTGGAAATCTTCTCTGACCTTGCAAACGTGGCAGATGCCAAATCTCTTGTTGTCCATCCTGCGACAACCACTCACGGTCAATTGTCAGAAAAAGACCTAGAAGCAGCAGGTGTCACACCCAACCAAATCCGCTTGTCTATCGGACTTGAAAATGTAGAGGATTTGATTGAAGATTTGCGCTTGGCCTTGGAAAAAATTTAAAGTAAAAGAAGATAAACAGTGGGTCTCGACTCACTGTTTTTGATTTTCCCTCAGGCATGATATAATGGATAAAGAAGTCTAGAAAGAGGAACGATATGAACGAAATCAAATGTCCCAACTGTGGGGAAGTCTTTACAGTAAATGAAAGTCAGTATGCCGAACTTCTGTCTCAAGTGAGAACAGCAGAGTTTGATAAGGAACTACATGATCGGATGAAGCAGGAACTGGCCTTGGTTGAGCAAAAGGCCATGAATGAGCAACAGTCTAAACTAGCTCAAAAAGACCAAGAAATTGCGCAATTACAGAGTCAAATCCAAAACTTTGATACAGAGAAAGAACTGGCTAAGAAAGAGGTTGAACAAACCAGTCATCAGGCTTTATTGGCAAAGGATAAGGAAGTACAGGCCTTGGAAAACCAATTGGCTACCTTGCGTTTAGAGCATGAAAACCAACTCCAAAAGACTCTCTCTGATTTAGAAAGAGAGCGTGATCAGGTCAAAAATCAGCTCCTCTTGCAAGAAAAGGAAAACGAGCTGTCTTTGGCTTCTGTTAAGAAAAATTACGAAGCTCAGCTCAAGGCAGCCAGTGAGCAAGTCGAATTTTATAAGAATTTCAAAGCCCAACAATCCACAAAAGCTATCGGGGAAAGTTTGGAACAGTATGCAGAGAGTGAGTTTAACAAGGTTCGTAGTTTTGCCTTTCCAAATGCCTACTTTGAGAAGGATAACAAGGTTTCTGCGCGTGGTTCTAAGGGAGACTTTATCTTCCGTGAATGTGATGAAAATGGAGTGGAAATTATTTCCATCATGTTTGAGATGAAAAATGAAGCAGATGGAACGGAGAAGAAGCACAAGAACGCGGATTTCTATAAGGAATTGGACAAGGACCGTCGGGAGAAAAACTGTGAGTATGCTGTGTTGGTGACCATGTTAGAAGCAGATAACGACTACTTTAACACAGGGATTGTTGATGTCAGCCACGAGTATGAAAAGATGTATGTGGTCCGTCCTCAATTCTTTATTCAGTTGATTGGGCTCTTGCGTAATGCAGCGCTTAATTCACTTAAATACAAGCAAGAGTTGGCCTTGGTTCGAGAGCAAAATATCGATATTACACATTTTGAGGAAGATTTGGATGCCTTTAAACTAGCCTTTGCCAAAAACTACAACTCTGCTTCTACCAACTTTGGAAAAGCAATCGATGAAATCGACAAGGCCATCAAACGGATGGAGGAAGTCAAAAAGTTCCTAACCACATCTGAAAACCAACTCCGCCTCGCTAATAACAAATTGGAAGATGTTTCAGTCAAAAAATTGACCCGAAAAAACCCAACTATGAAAGCGAAATTTGAAGCGCTGAAGGGGGAGTGAAAAAGCAAGACATGAACGGTATTATCAATTTAAAAAAAGAAGCGGGGATGACCTCGCATGACGTAGTTTTTAAGCTGCGTAAGATTTTGGGGACAAAGAAAATCGGTCATGGTGGGACCTTGGATCCGGATGTAGTGGGTGTTTTGCCTATTGCGGTGGGCAAGGCGACCCGCATGGTCGAGTTTATGCAGGATGAGGGCAAGGTCTATGAGGGGGAAATCACTCTCGGCTATTCAACGACGACCGAGGATGCTAGTGGGGAAGTAGTCGCAGAAACTCCTGTTTTGTCGCCCTTGGATGAAATCATTGTCGATAAAGCCATTGCGAGCCTGACTGGGCCTATTACTCAGATTCCGCCTATGTACTCGGCTGTCAAGGTTAATGGTCGCAAGCTCTATGAGTATGCACGTGCAGGTCAGGAAGTGGAGCGTCCAGAACGTCAGGTGACCATTTATCAATTTGAGCGGACGAGCCCGATTTCTTATGAGGGCGAACTCGCACGATTCACTTTTCGTGTAAAATGCAGTAAAGGGACTTATATCCGTACCTTGTCAGTTGACTTGGGAGAGAAGCTGGGTTATTCGGCCCATATGTCCCATTTGACTCGGACGAGTGCAGCAGGTTTACAGTTAGAAGATGCCTTGACTTTGAATGAAATTGCTTCAAAAGTGGAGGCTGGGCAACTGGACTTTCTCCATCCTCTAGAGATTGGTACGGGGGACCTTGTCAAAGTTTTCCTAACTCCAGAAGAGGCTACAGAAGTGCGGTTTGGACGTTTTATCGAGCTAGACCAAACAGAACAAGAATTGGCTGCTTTTGAAGGTGATAAATTGCTTGCCATTTTAGAAAAAAGGGACAATTTCTACAAACCAAGGAAGGTTTTTAGCTAGTTTAACTGGAGTGTGGGGATAGATTTGTGTTTCCCCTAGACTATCCAAATCAGACTATAAATTTTGCAAAAAATGTGATAGAATAGACGACGGATAAAAAAACGGAGGATAGCATGCAAAATAGACCAATCATTATCGGAGTGACAGGTGGTTCTGGTGGAGGTAAGACCAGTGTTTCAAGAGCCATTTTATCTCACTTTCCTGATGAAAAGATTTCCATGATTGAGCATGATTCATACTACAAGGATCAGTCTCACTTGACTTTTGAAGAGCGTGTCAAAACCAACTACGACCATCCATTTGCCTTTGATACAGATCTGATGATCGAGCAGATTAAAGAATTGTTGGCAGGGCGCCCGGTGGACATCCCGACTTATGACTATACAGCGCATACACGGAGTAGCAAGACCTATCGTCAGGAGCCTCAAGATGTCTTTATCGTTGAGGGGATTTTGGTCTTGGAGGACAAGCGCCTGCGCGATTTGATGGATATCAAGATTTTTGTGGATACGGATGATGATGTGCGCATTATTCGTCGTATCAAGCGTGATATGGAGGAGCGTGGCCGTAGTCTTGATAGCGTTATTGACCAGTACTTAGGTGTAGTTAAACCTATGTATCACCAGTTTATCGAGCCGACCAAGCGTTATGCGGATCTCGTCATTCCTGAAGGGGTCAGCAATACAGTTGCTATCGACCTTTTGACCACCAAAATTGCAAAGATTTTGGAAGAAGCACGAAACAGCAAATAATCAGATGAGGAGGCCTAGCCTCCTTTTTCTATTTTTCCTTTAGTTTCAGTAGGAAAAAGGTGATTTTTAAGCATGTTTTTGGTATAATAATACCCATGGAAAAGCAAGAAAATGAATAGTAGGTGGAGATGGAAAAGTATTTATCGGTAACAACTTTGACCAAGTATCTGAAGATGAAATTCGATAAAGACCCTTACTTGGAACGGGTCTATTTAACTGGTCAAGTTTCCAACTTTCGTAAACGACCTACTCACCAATATTTCTCCTTAAAAGATGACCATGCAGTTATTCAAGCGACCATCTGGTCAGGGATCTATCAGAAATTAGGTTTCGACCTCGAAGAGGGAATGAAGATCAATGTAATTGGGCGTGTGCAGGTTTATGAACCGAGTGGGAGCTACTCTATCATCATTGAGAAGGCTGAGCCTGATGGGGTTGGGGCGCTTGCAATTCAGTTTGAACAACTCAAGAAAAAATTGACGGAAGAAGGTCTGTTTCAAGAACGTTTCAAGCAACCTCTTCCCCAGTTTGCTAAGCGAATCGGTGTGGTAACCAGTCGCAGCGGAGCCGTTATTCGAGATATTATCACGACCGTCAGCAGGCGTTTTCCTGGTGTTGATATCCTTCTCTATCCGACCAAGGTACAAGGTGATGGAGCTGCTGAGGAAATTGCTCGAAATATTGCACGTGCCAATCAACGTGAGGACATAGATGTTCTCATCATTGGTCGTGGTGGGGGTTCCATTGAGGATCTCTGGGCTTTTAACGAAGAGATCGTGGTACGGGCTATTTTTGAATCCCGTTTGCCAGTCATCTCTAGTGTGGGGCATGAGACAGATGTGACCTTGGCGGATTTTGTGGCAGATAGACGGGCTGCGACGCCAACAGCTGCGGCTGAATTGGCAACGCCTGTGACCAAGTTGGATCTCTTGAGCCATTTGCAAAATCAAGAAAAACGGATGGCGACAGCAGTTCAGAATGTCCTGTCAAGAAAAAAAGAAGCTCTGAAAAACTGCAGTCAGTCAGTCATCTTTAGACAACCAGAGCGCTTGTATGATGGTTATTTGCAACGCTTGGACCAACTGCAACTGCGATTAAAACAAAGTTTGCGAACACGGATTTCTGATAACAAACAGCTAGTCCAAGCAAGGACGCATCGACTAGTACAGTTATCACCTGTTACCAAAATCCAGCGTTATCAAGACCGTCTAGGTCAGTTGGACAAGCTCCTACGCAGCCAAATGGCGCTGGTTTATGATGCCAAGGTTGCTGAGGTCAAGCGACTTTCGGAAGCATTGTTGATGTTGGATACCAGTCGAATTGTGGCGCGTGGTTATGCTATTGTCAAAAAAGAAGAGTCAGTAGTAGACTCGGTTGAGAGTTTGAAGAAAAAAGATCAAGTAACGCTTTTGATGCGAGATGGTCAAGTAGAATTAGAGGTTAAAGATGTCAAAACAAAAGAAATTTGAGGAAAATCTAGCAGAACTGGAGACCATTGTCCAAAGTTTGGAAAATGGTGAAATTGCTTTAGAAGATGCAATTGCGGCCTTTCAAAAGGGCATGGTCTTGTCAAAAGAGCTCCAAACAACGCTGGACAAGGCTGAAAAGACCTTGGTTAAGGTCATGCAAGAAGACGGAACAGAAAGTGATTTTGAATGAAGAAGCAAGAAAAATTATCTCTTGTCGAGTCTGCCTTGGAAGATTTTTATGGAGACCAGCAGTTTGCCTCTAGTTTGCGAGAGTCTGTTCTCTATTCCATTCATGCTGGTGGCAAGCGTATTCGGCCTTTTCTCTTGTTAGAAGTTTTGGAATCCCTGAGAGTGGTTATCCAACCAGCTCACGCGCAGGTGGCTGCGGCTTTGGAAATGATTCATACAGGAAGCTTGATTCATGATGATCTTCCTGCCATGGATGATGACGATTATCGTCGGGGGCGTTTAACCAATCATAAGAAATTTGGCGAAGCTATGGCAATATTGGCAGGAGACGCCTTGTTCCTAGATCCCTATGCCTTGATAGCGCAGGCAGATTTACCAAGTCAGATCAAGGTGGATTTGATTGCCAATTTATCCCTTGCTTCAGGGAGTCTAGGTATGGTGGCAGGGCAGGTTTTAGATATGGAAGGCGAACACCAGCATTTATCCTTGGAAGAACTTCAGACCATTCATGCCAATAAGACTGGAAAATTACTAGCTTATCCTTTCCAAGCAGCTGCTATCATTGCGGAATTGGAACCAGAAATCCAAGCAAAATTGAAAACTGTGGGTGAATTGATTGGGCTGGCCTTTCAAGTCAGAGATGATGTGCTGGATGTAACAGCTAGTTTTGAGGAAATCGGCAAGACTCCACAAAAGGATTTGCAGGCTGAAAAATCAACCTATCCAGCCTTGCTGGGTTTGGAGGAGGCCATTGCCTTTTGTAACCAAACCTTGGATCAAGCTAATGCCAAGTTAGAAGAAATTGCCCAGCAAGTCAGCTTTGAAACAGAGCCGATTGTGAAAGTAGTAGAAAGTTTGAGAATCAATGGCTAAGGAAAGAGTGGATGTACTAGCTTATAAACAGGGCTTGTTTGAAACGCGAGAACAGGCCAAGCGCGGTGTAATGGCAGGTCTAGTCGTAGCAGTCCTTAATGGAGAACGCTTTGACAAACCAGGAGAGAAAATCCCAGATGACACTGAGCTAAAACTCAAGGGTGAAAAACTCAAGTATGTCAGTCGAGGTGGTCTAAAACTAGAGAAGGCCTTGCAGGTCTTTGATTTGTCAGTGGAGGGAGCAACCACGATTGATATTGGGGCTTCCACTGGAGGATTTACTGATGTCATGTTGCAAAATGGTGCTGAGTTGGTCTTTGCAGTTGATGTTGGCACCAATCAGTTGGCTTGGAAATTACGTCAAGACCCTCGGGTTATCAGCATGGAGCAGTTTAATTTTCGTTATGCTGAAAAGACTGATTTTGAGCAGGAACCAAGCTTTGCCAGTATTGATGTGAGTTTCATTTCCCTCAGTCTGATTTTGCCTGCTTTGCATCGTGTCTTGGCTGATCAAGGTCAGGTGGTGGCACTTGTCAAACCCCAGTTTGAAGCAGGTCGTGAGCAGATTGGGAAAAATGGAATCATTCGAGATGCCAAGATTCATCAAACTGTCCTTGAATCTGTCACTGCTATGGCAGTTGAACAAGGTTTTTCAGTGCTTGGTTTGGACTTTTCTCCCATCCAAGGTGGACATGGAAACATCGAATTTTTAGCATATTTGAAAAAGGAAGAGGGAGCAAGTAACCAAGTTGCCCCTGAAATAGAAAAAGTTGTAGAGAGAGCGCATAGAGAATTTAAAGATGAATAAAAAAGAGAGACTTGAAAAAATTAGAAGATTTGTTACGGATTATCAAATCGGGACTCAGGAAGAAATCGTTGAGCATTTGAAGGAAGCAGGTATTTCTGCTACGCAAGCCACTGTCTCAAGGGACATCAAGGAGCTTGGGATTGTTAAAATTCCTTTGAAGAACAACACTTATATCTATGAATTGCCAAAATCAATTGTTAAGAGTTTGCAGTTAGCTGAGGACAATATTGTGAGTTCTGAGTTAATGGGAAATATGATCAACCTTGCTGTCATTCCTGGAAATACTATTTTTGTGAAGAGTCAGTTGGTTGAAGCATTTTCTGAACAGATTTTTAGCTGTCTAGCTGATGATGATTCTATCTTAATTGTAGCTAGAACAGCAGATGCAGCTGAAGAAATTGTTGAACAAGTCAAAAAATGGTAGGTCAGTATGTTACTTGAAATTTCGATAAAAAACTTTGCCATTATTGAGGCGATTTCCCTCAATTTTGAAAAGGGTATGACTGTTTTAACCGGGGAAACGGGTGCTGGAAAGTCTATCATTATCGACGCTATGAATCTCATGTTGGGGGCTCGTGCAACGACAGACGTTATTCGTCACGGTGCGCCAAAGGCAGAGATTGAGGGGCTTTTCTCAGTTGAAAATAGTCGCCTTTTACAGGAACTTTTTGATGAGCAAGGTTTGGAAATGGGTGATGAAATTATCATCCGGCGTGAAATTCTGCAAAATGGTCGTAGTGTTAGTCGCGTGAATGGCCAGATGGTCAATCTTTCTGTCTTGCGTGCTATTGGGCAACACCTTGTGGATATCCATGGTCAGCATGACCAAGAAGAGTTAATGCGTCCTCAACTGCATATCCAGATGTTGGATGAGTTTGGTGATGCTGCTTTCTTGGACTTGAAGGAGACCTATCAGACGAGCTTTGATGCCTATCGCAAAATGCGCAAGCAGGTTTTGGAAGTCAAGAAAAACCAGCAGGAACATAAGGCTCGTATTGAGATGTTGGAATTTCAAATGGCAGAGATTGAGGCAGCGAACTTACAGGCTGGTGAAGACTTAGCTCTCAACCAAGAACGAGATAAACTCCTCAATCATAAAAATATTGCGGATACGCTAACCAATGCCTACAGTATGCTGGACAATGAGGAATTCTCCAGTCTTGCTAATGTCCGTTCAGCCATGAATGACATGGAAAGTGTTGAAGAATACGACCCTGAATACCGTGAAATTTCAAGTTCTCTGTCTGAGACCTACTATGTTTTAGAAGATATTACAAAGCGTTTGGAAGATATTATTGAGGACTTGGATTTTGATGGCAATCGTCTCATGCAGGTTGAAAATCGCTTAGACCTTATAAATACTATTACACGCAAGTACGGTGGAACTGTGGACGATGTTTTGCTTTATTTTGCCAAGATTACGGAAGAGTACAATCTCTTGACTGGAAATAATCTTTCTTCCGAAGATATGGAAGCAGAACTCAAGAAATTGGAAGTTAATCTTGTCGATTTGGCAGGGCAACTTGCATCAGCTCGTCATGATTTGGCCCAGCAGCTTGAGGCTGAGATTAAACAAGAACTTCAGGATCTCTATATGGAGAAGGCACAGTTCCAGGTTCGCTTTAGCAAGGGCAAATTTAGTCGTGAGGGGAATGAAACAGTCGAGTTTTATATTTCCACCAACCCAGGTGAGGACTTTAAGCCTTTGGTCAAAGTTGCGTCCGGTGGGGAATTATCCCGTCTCATGTTGGCTATCAAGTCTGCCTTTTCTCGTAAGGAAGGCAAGACCAGTATTGTCTTTGATGAGGTGGATACGGGAGTTTCAGGTCGTGTAGCCCAGGCCATTGCTCAAAAAATTCATAAGATTGGCCAGCATGGTCAGGTTCTTGCTATCTCTCACCTTCCACAAGTGATTGCCATCGCGGATTATCAATTCTTTATTGAGAAGATTAGCGATGAGCACTCAACGGTGTCGACGGTTCGCCTTTTGACTTTAGAAGAGCGAGTAGAGGAAGTAGCTAAGATGTTGGCTGGGGAAAATGTAACTGAAGCTGCCCTTACCCAAGCCAGAGAATTATTGCAAACGAGGATGAAATAAATGACAGACTATTATGTAATTGGAGATGTCCATGGAAAAGCAGTTATGCTGGAAGATCTTCTCAAAACATGGGATGGTCAAACTCAGTTGCTCTTTCTAGGGGATTTGATTGACCGTGGTGAAGACAGTCGCCGTGTTCTAGAGATGGTCAAAGACTTGGTCGACAATCAAGGAGCTATTTGTTTATCAGGTAATCATGAGTATATGTTTCTGACTTGGCTCGATGACCCAGAAGAAAGCTATGACCATTATCGTCGCAATGGTGGTGATACAACCATTAACTCAATTTTAGGTCGTCCCTTGGATGCACCAGTTGATGGCGTAGAAGATGCCAAACGGGTTGCGACAGAAGCAGCAGACTTGGTCGAATTTATTCGTCAAATGCCATTTGTAGTAGAGACAGACAAGTATATCTTTGTTCATGCGGGTATTGATTTAACTTTGGATGATTGGCATGAAACCACAGATTACAAGAAAGTCTGGCTCAGAAAACCATTCCACGAAGCCGAAAATCATACTGGGAAAACCATTGTCTTTGGGCATACACCAGTTTATGGCTTACTGAAGCAAGACCGAGGTACAGCTGAGCTTTGGATAACAGAGGATGGCAAGATTGGCATGGATGGAGGAGCTGTCTATGGTGGTGTCCTTCATGGAATCGTCTTTACAGACCAAGGAATGACAGAACACCACTTTATCGAAAATGATGGTTTTGTTGCCGAAGATTAGTACTCCTAGCAGGGTATGGTCTTGTCAAAATGTTAAAAACAATTTATAATTAATAGATACCCTGAAAGGAAGAGCATCATGAACTTAGAAGAATTGAAGAAACGACAGGAGAAGATTCGGAACTTCTCTATTATCGCCCATATTGACCATGGGAAATCAACCCTAGCAGACCGCATTTTGGAAAAGACGGAGACGGTTTCTAGTCGTGAAATGCAAGCCCAACTTCTGGATAGTATGGATCTTGAGCGTGAACGTGGGATTACCATTAAACTCAATGCCATTGAGCTTAATTACACTGCGAAAGATGGTGAGACCTATATTTTCCACTTGATTGACACGCCAGGGCACGTGGACTTTACCTATGAAGTGTCGCGTTCGCTAGCTGCCTGTGAAGGAGCAATTTTGGTGGTTGATGCGGCCCAAGGGATTGAGGCGCAAACTCTTGCTAACGTTTATTTAGCCTTGGATAATGATTTGGAAATTCTGCCAGTCATTAACAAGATTGACCTTCCAGCAGCCGATCCAGAGCGTGTGCGTACAGAGATTGAGGATGTCATCGGACTGGATGCCAGCGAAGCGGTCTTGGCTTCAGCCAAAGCTGGTATTGGTATTGAAGAAATTCTTGAGCAGATTGTTGAAAAAGTGCCAGCTCCAACTGGTGATGTTTCAGCTCCATTAAAAGCCTTAATTTTTGACTCAGTTTATGATGCTTATCGCGGGGTCATCCTCCAAGTGCGTGTTATGGACGGAGTGGTCAAACCTGGCGATAAGATTCAGCTCATGAGCAATGGCAAGACCTTTGATGTGACGGAAGTTGGTATTTTCACGCCGAAAGCAGTAGGACGCGATTTTCTTGCAACTGGTGACGTTGGTTATATTGCGGCTTCTATCAAGACGGTTCAAGATACGCGCGTGGGTGATACAGTTACTCTAGCAAGCAATCCAGCAGCAGAACCGCTAGATGGATACAAGCAGATGAATCCTATGGTCTTTGCGGGTCTTTATCCAATCGAATCAAACAAGTACAATGACCTTCGTGAAGCCCTAGAAAAATTGCAACTTAACGATGCCAGCCTGCAGTTTGAACCAGAAACATCTCAGGCCCTTGGATTTGGTTTCCGTTGTGGATTCCTTGGACTTCTCCATATGGATGTTATCCAAGAGCGTTTAGAGCGCGAGTTCAACATTGACCTCATCATGACAGCTCCGTCTGTTATTTACAAGGTTAACCAAACTGACGGTGAATCTATGGATGTGTCTAACCCCTCTGAATTTCCAGATCCAACCAAGATTGCGACTATTGAAGAGCCGTATGTCAAGGCGCAAATCATGGTACCGCAGGAGTTCGTCGGAGCAGTTATGGAACTAGCTCAGCGCAAGCGTGGGGACTTTGTAACCATGGACTATATTGATGACAATCGTGTCAATGTCATCTATCAGATTCCACTTGCTGAAATCGTCTTTGACTTCTTTGATAAACTTAAATCTTCGACGCGTGGTTATGCAAGCTTTGACTACGAATTGTCAGAGTACCGCCCATCTAAGCTAGTCAAAATGGATATCCTTCTCAATGGTGATAAGGTGGATGCCCTCAGCTTTATCGTTCACAAGGATTTTGCCTACGAACGTGGGAAACTCATTGTGGATAAGCTCAAGAAAATCATCCCTCGTCAACAATTTGAGGTGCCAATTCAAGCAGCTATTGGGCACAAGATCGTGGCCCGTACTGATATCAAGGCCCTTCGTAAGAACGTACTTGCCAAATGTTATGGTGGTGACGTTTCTCGTAAACGTAAACTCCTTGAAAAACAAAAAGCTGGTAAGAAACGCATGAAAGCTATCGGATCAGTAGAAGTCCCACAAGAAGCCTTCCTTAGCGTCTTGAGCATGGATGAAGAATAGAAATAAAAAAACTCTTGAAGATTTTTCAAGAGTTTTTGCTTTAAATGAGAGTGATAAAATCGGAAGCTAACAGAATCGATTAGGTTAGAATTTGACAGAAGTCCTTATTTTTCTTATAATGCAGATGGAAAGGTGGTAGGATGAAAAAATTATTAATTTTAGGTACTGTAGTTACTGTTAGTGCTTTTTTAGCTTCATGCTCCAATAAATCGCAAACAGCAACCGAAGAAAGTTCGACTGCGGTTGTTAGTTCTTCAAGAAGTCAGGAAACGAATAGCACTAGTTCTGCTGTTTCTGAAGCGAAAAAGGAAGAGACGCAAATCATCGGTTCGAATGAATATGGATTTGTCAAGGTACCCAAATCATGGGTTCGATTCCATGAAGTAGAAGGTGGAAATGATATACAGTATTGTGATGGAACAGATATCAACATTGTTACGCTGAATACCTTTAAGGCTGAGCAGTTCAATATCAGCGAAGAAGAATATGCTAAACTGGATGTTGTGACTGTCTCATCTAGTATTTTAACTTCCAAAGAACAAAGCTCTGATTTCAGTAAGGTTTGGGGCTCCAAATCGACCATTGGAGGCTATGAAGCCTATGTTGTCAATGCAATTGCTAAGTCAGGGAAATACCTCGTTACCTGGGTTTTCCGATCAAATGATGGTAAAATCCGCTATGTTTCACTTGAAGGGGATGGGGAAACTTTAAAAACAATCTTACCGATGATTGAAAGTAGCTGGTCAACTACTAAATCTGAATAAATGAAAAAAGAAGATCCTTGGTCTTCTTTTTATTTTTTTTACGAATAGATAGATGAGTAGAAAAAGAAATGGAGTTGTATATGAAGATCACAAACTATGAAATTTACAAATTGAGAAAAGCTGGGCTGAGCAATCAACAAATTTTAACAGTTCTTGAATACGATGAGACTGTAGATCAGGAGCTCTTGCTAGGTGATATTGCAGAAATATCTGGGTGTCGTAATCCTGCTGTCTTTATGGAACGCTATTTCCAGATAGATGATGCACAGTTGGAGAAGGAGTTTCAGAAATTTCCATCCTTTTCTATTCTTGATGACTGTTATCCTTGGGATCTGAGTGAGATTTATGATGCTCCAGTGCTCTTGTTTTATAAAGGAAATCTAGACCTGTTGAAATTTCCAAAGGTTGCTGTTGTAGGGAGTCGTTCATGTTCTAGTCAGGGAGCAAAATCGGTTCAGAAAGTCATTCAAGGTTTGGAAAACGAGTTAATCGTTGTCAGTGGTTTAGCCAAAGGGATTGATACAGCTGCCCATATGGCTGCACTCCAGAATGGAGGAAGAACGATTGCCGTCATTGGAACAGGATTGGATGTTTTTTATCCCCGAGCCAATAAACGTTTGCAGGAACACATTGGCAATCACCATTTGGTACTTAGCGAGTACGGACCTGGTGAAGAACCCTTGAAATTTCACTTTCCAGCTCGTAATCGCATCATTGCTGGCCTTTGCCGTGGCGTTATTGTAGCAGAGGCAAGGATGCGTTCTGGTAGTCTTATCACCTGTGAGCGAGCTATGGAGGAAGGGCGTGATGTTTTTGCCATTCCAGGAAACATTTTAGATGGCCATTCAGATGGCTGTCACCACCTGATCCAAGAGGGAGCAAAGCTGATTAGCAGTGGCCAAGATGTGTTGGCTGAGTTTGAATTTTAAGGAGAAATTTCTTCACTCAGATAAACTTTTCTTCTATATATAGGACTTAGGTCTTGACAGCTATAGAAAAATGGTTTACACTTTATAAAGTTTATTACTTTGAAAAGGTGTGATAGTGTGGCTACGGCAACAAAGAAGAAAAAATCAACAGTTAAAAAAAATCTAGTCATCGTGGAGTCGCCTGCTAAGGCGAAAACGATTGAGAAATATCTAGGCAGAAATTACAAGGTTTTAGCCAGTGTCGGGCATATCCGTGATTTGAAGAAATCCAGTATGTCAGTCGACATTGAAAATAACTATGAACCGCAGTATATCAATATCCGAGGCAAGGGTCCCCTCATCAATGATTTGAAAAAGGAAGCTAAAAAGGCCAATAAAGTCTTTCTTGCGAGTGACCCGGACCGCGAAGGAGAAGCAATTTCCTGGCATTTGGCCCACATTCTCAACTTGGATGAGAATGATGCCAACCGTGTGGTCTTTAATGAAATCACCAAAGACGCAGTAAAAAATGCCTTTAAAGAACCTCGCAAGATTGATATGGACTTGGTCGACGCCCAACAAGCTCGTCGTGTCTTGGACCGCTTGGTAGGGTATTCGATTTCGCCTATTTTGTGGAAAAAGGTCAAGAAGGGCTTATCAGCAGGGCGGGTGCAGTCTGTTGCCCTTAAGCTCATCATTGACCGTGAAAATGAAATCAATGCCTTCCAACCAGAAGAATACTGGACAATTGATGGTGTCTTTAAGAAGGGAACCAAACAATTTCAAGCTTCTTTCTATGGTATGAATGGCAAAAAGATGAAATTGACCACCAACGAAGAAGTCAAAGAAGTCTTGTCCCATTTGACTAGCAAAGATTTCACAGTAGACCAGGTAGATAAGAAAGAGCGCAAACGCAATGCGCCCCTACCCTATACGACTTCAACCATGCAGATGGATGCGGCTAACAAAATCAATTTCCGTACTCGAAAGACCATGATGGTGGCCCAGCAGCTTTATGAAGGAATCAATATCGGATCAGGCGTGCAAGGTTTGATTACCTATATGCGTACAGACTCGACTCGTATCAGCCCTGTGGCTCAGAACGAAGCGGCAAGCTACATTAACAACCGTTTTGGTAGCAAGTATTCCAAGCATGGTAGCAAGGTCAAGAATGCCTCAGGTGCTCAGGATGCCCACGAAGCCATTCGTCCATCTAGTGTCTTTAATACACCAGAAAGCATCGCTAAGTACTTGGACAAAGACCAGCTCAAGCTCTATACCCTTATCTGGAACCGTTTTGTAGCTAGCCAGATGACGGGAGCTATTTTTGATACCATGGCTGTTAAGCTCTCTCAAAATGGGGTTCAGTTTGCGGCAAATGGTAGTCAAGTTAAGTTTGATGGTTATCTTGCTATCTACAATGACTCTGACAAGAACAAGATGTTGCCAGATATGGCTGTTGGAGATGTGGTCAAGCAGGTCAATAGCAAGCCAGAACAACATTTCACTCAACCGCCAGCTCGCTATTCGGAAGCGACTCTTATCAAGACCTTGGAGGAAAATGGGGTTGGACGTCCGTCAACCTACGCTCCGACAATTGAAACCATCCAAAAACGCTACTACGTTCGTCTGGCAGCAAAACGTTTTGAACCGACAGAACTGGGAGAAATTGTCAATAAACTCATCGTTGAATACTTCCCAGATATCGTAAACGTGACCTTCACAGCTGAGATGGAAGGAAAACTGGATGATGTCGAAGTTGGTAAAGAGCAGTGGCAACGTGTCATTGATGAATTTTATAAACCATTCTCTAAAGAGGTAGCCAAGGCTGAATCCGAAATGGAAAAAATCCAGATCAAGGATGAGCCAACTGGATTTGACTGTGAAGTTTGTGGCAGTCCGATGGTGATTAAGCTCGGTCGTTTTGGTAAATTCTATGCTTGTAGTAATTTCCCAGACTGCCGTCATACTCAGGCAATTGTCAAAGAGATTGGAGTCGAGTGTCCAAGCTGTCATCAAGGACAAATCATTGAACGCAAAACCAAGCGTAATCGTATCTTCTATGGTTGCAATCGTTACCCAGAATGTGAATTTACTTCCTGGGACAAACCAATTGGCCGTGATTGTCCAAAATGCGGACACTTCCTTGTGGAGAAAAAAGTCCGTGGTGGTGGTAAGCAGGTTGTATGTAGTAATGGCGACTACGAAGAAGAGAAAATTAAATAAAATGCAGAGTCCTGAAAATGAATTTCAGGCTCTTTTTACTTGAAACTTGACAAATTTCCCCCTTGTGTGCGAAACTAGAGGAAGAGTAATTTATCTAGGAGAAATCATGCGTATCATTTACCTCAGTATTGGTTTTATTTCTTTAGCCTTGGCTCTTGTTGGAGTTGTCTTACCACTTTTACCAACAACCCCCTTTCTTTTGTTAGCTATTGCTTGTTTTTCTAAATCTTCTAAGCGTTTTGAAGACTGGCTTTATCATACAAAGCTTTATCAGACTTATGTAGCGGACTTTCGGGAAACCAAGTCAATAGCGCGAGAACGAAAGAAAAAAATCATCGTATCTATCTATATCTTGATGGGAATTTCTATTTATTTTGCTCCTCTTTTGCCAGTCAAAATCGGTCTGGGAGCCTTGACTATCTTTATCACCTATTATCTCTTTAAAGTCATTCCTGACAAAGAATAGATAAAAATAGTAGTTATTTGCCTTGATAAAAATGAAAGCATATTTAAAATAATATGATATAATAAATTTAAAGAAAACATCAAGGAGAATCAAATGATTTACGAATTTTGTGCTGAAAATGTGACCTTGCTAGAAAAAGCCATGCAGGCTGGAGCTCGTCGAATCGAACTTTGTGACAATCTAGCAGTGGGAGGAACAACACCTAGCTATGGAGTGACCAAGGCAGCGGTTGAACTGGCAGCTAACTACGACACCACCATCATGACTATGATTCGTCCCCGTGGTGGCGACTTTGTCTATACTGATCTTGAAATAGCGATCATGCTAGAAGACATTCGTTTGACTACTCAGGCTGGAAGTCAAGGGGTTGTATTTGGGGCATTAACTGCTGATAAGAAGTTGGATAAGCCTAATCTTGAGAAGCTGATTACCGCATCTAAAGGAATGGAAATTGTCTTTCACATGGCCTTTGATGAATTAAGTGATGAAGACCAGTTGGAAGCCATTGACTGGCTCAGCCAAGCCGGAGTCACTCGTATCTTAACTCGTGCTGGAGTTTCTGAGGACTCGCTAGACAAACGTTTTGCTCACTATCACAGAATTTTGGAACATGCAAAAGGTAAAATTGAAATCTTACCAGGTGGAGGAATTGACTTGGACAACCGTCAAACCTTTATCGACCAACTTGGTGTGACTCAATTGCATGGAACTAAGGTTGTCTTTTAAAAAATAGAAAGGAACTGCTAGCTTTTGGTAGCAGTTTTCACTTATGTTTGAAATTTTTAAATCCTACCAGTTTAATAAAGAAAAAGCTCATGCCTATGGTTTTGTAGAAATGGGGGAAGTTTGGACCTATAGTTGCCAGATTTTGCAAGGTGACTTTTCCATGACAGTCTCTATCACTCCTGATAATGTGAGTTTTCAGGTTTTTGATCAGGAAACGGGTGACCTCTATCCTCAAGTACATATGGAAAGTATGACAGGAAGCTTTGTTGCAAGTGTCCGTGAGGCTTGTTTGGAGATTCTCTACCAGATTCGGAAGGCTTGCTTTGATGTACAGGATTTTATCTGCCCTCAGACTAAGCGCATCATGGATCAAGTTCAAGAAAAGTATGGTAATCAGTTGGAATATCTATGGGAAAAATCGCCTGATACAGCGGTATTACGTCATGAAGACAGTAAAAAGTGGTATGCTGTTTTAATGAGAATTCCTTGGGATAGGCTAGATAAGGGGAGAGAAGGTCTAGTCGAAGCTATCAACCTCAAACATGACCAAGTAGCTGACTTGCTTTCACAAAAAAGCATTTATCCAGCCTTTCATATGAACAAACGCTACTGGATTAGTCTGGCGCTTGATGATAGTTTGCAAGATGAAGAAGTGATAGAACTCATCGAAAGAAGTTGGAACTTGACTGTGAAAAATTAAAGAAAGTTACTTGAGTTTTCAAATACTTTCAATTAGCAAAATATTCTTTACTGAAGAAATTTTCAGAAAATAATGGATTTTTTCTTGACAAGTGTTTTTAGCTATGCTAAAATACTAAACAAGATATCAAACGAAGGAGAAAGTCAAACATGAAAACAGCTAAGTTTAATCAATTTGCTTTGTTGTTGAGGTACTCGGGCTAGTGCAAAAGCATTAGTCCTGTTTGGCTTACCAAGCGGGAGTAAATCAACATCTCGCTTGGGCTTCTGAGCGAGATGTTTTTTTAAAACCACATTTGGAAAAGGGGAAATCTTATGCGTAAAGTTGAATTTTTTGATACAAGCCTTCGTGATGGGGAACAAACACCTGGTGTTAACTTCTCAATAAAGGAAAAAGTTTCCATTGCAAGACAGCTGGAGAAATGGGGAATTTCTGTAATTGAAGCTGGTTTTCCGGCTGCTAGTCCAGATTCATTTATAGCCGTTCAAGAAATTGCTAAAGTCATGAAAAAAACAGCAGTGACAGGATTAGCTCGTTCTGTAAGATCTGATATTGATGCTTGTTATGAGGCTCTTAAGGATGCCAAGTATCCTCAAATTCATGTCTTTATCGCTACCAGTCCGATTCACCGCAAGTATAAGCTCAATAAAAGCAAGGAAGAGATTTTAGAAGCTATCAAGGAACATGTTTCTTATGCTCGTTCTAAGTTTGAAATCGTCGAATTCTCTCCTGAAGATGCGACTAGAACAGAGTTGGATTTCCTCTTACAAGTCGTTCAAACAGCGGTCGATGCAGGTGCATCTTATATCAATATCCCTGACACAGTTGGCTTTACGACTCCAGAAGAGTTTGCACGTATCTTTGATCACTTGACTGAAAATATTAAATCAGATCATAAAGTTGTCTTTGGTGTCCACTGTCACGATGATCTCGGTATGGCAACTGCAAATACTTTGACAGCAATTAAACACGGTGCTGGACGTGTCCAGGGAACTATTAATGGTATCGGTGAACGCGCAGGTAATGTTGCTCTTGAAGAAGTAGCTGTTGCTTTGAAGATTCGTGAGGATTTCTTCCAAGCAACTAGTGATATTGTTTTGGATGAAACAATGAATACGTCAGAAATGGTTTCTCGCTTCTCGGGTATTCCAGTTCCTAAAAACAAGGCTGTGGTTGGTGGTAATGCCTTCTCTCATGAATCGGGCATTCACCAAGATGGAGTCCTTAAAAATCCTCTTACTTATGAAATCATCACACCTGAATTGGTCGGTGTTAAGAGTAATAGCCTTCCACTTGGTAAATTGTCTGGTCGCCATGCCTTTGTTGAAAAACTAAGAGAATTAGCCCTAGATTTTACAGAAGAGGATATCAAACCACTCTTCGCTAAGTTCAAGGCACTAGCGGACAAGAAACAAGAAATCACGGATGCAGATATTCGAGCTCTGGTAGCTGGAACCATGGTTGAAAATCCAGAAGGCTTCCACTTTGATGATTTACAACTTCAAACCCATGCAGATAATGAGATTGAAGCGCTCGTTAGTCTGGCTAATATGGATGGTGAAAAAGTCGAATTCAATGCGACAGGGCAAGGTTCCGTTGAAGCAATCTTTAACGCTATCGATAAGTTCTTTAACCAATCTGTCCGCTTGGTGTCCTATACCATTGATGCTGTAACAGATGGAATCGATGCCCAAGCTCGGGTTTTGGTCACTGTTGAAAACAGAGATACCGAAACCATCTTTAACGCAGCAGGTCTTGATTTCGATGTATTGAAGGCTTCCGCTATTGCCTATATCAATGCCAATACTTTTGTTCAAAAAGAGAATGCAGGTGAGATGGGGCATAGCGTTTCCTACCGAGACATGCCTAGTGTGTAAAGGAGAAGGCTATGACAAAGAAAATAGTAGCTCTAGCAGGGGATGGAATCGGTCCAGAAATCATGGAAGCTGGTTTAGCGGTTCTGGAAGCTCTAGCTTCAAAAACAGGATTTGACTATGAGATAGACAGACGCCCCTTTGGAGGTGCGGGTATTGATGCTGTGGGGCATCCCTTACCTGATGAAACCCTCAAGGCATGTAGAGAAGCAGATGCTATTCTCCTTGCGGCTATCGGTAGTCCTCAGTATGATGGGGCAGCGATTCGACCTGAACAAGGCTTGCTGGCTCTTCGTAAGGAACTCAATCTTTATGCCAATATTCGCCCTGTAAAAATCTTTGATAGTCTTAAGCATTTGTCACCACTTAAACCAGAACGAATTACTGGTGTAGACTTTGTCGTGGTACGTGAGTTGACAGGTGGGATTTACTTTGGGGATCATATCCTTGAAGAGCGCAAAGCGCGTGATATCAACGACTACAGCTATGAGGAAGTAGAGCGGATCATTCGCAAGGCATTTGAAATTGCAAGAAGTCGCAGAAAAATCGTTACTAGTATCGATAAGCAAAATGTTCTAGCAACATCAAAACTCTGGCGCAGAGTAGCTGAGGAAGTCGCGCAGGATTTCCCAGATGTGACCTTGGAACACCAGTTGGTGGACTCAGCTGCCATGATTATGATTACCAATCCTGCCAAGTTTGATGTCATCGTGACGGAAAATCTTTTCGGAGATATCTTATCTGATGAATCAAGCGTTCTATCAGGCACACTTGGTGTCATGCCATCAGCTAGTCATTCTGAAAAAGGTCCAAGTCTTTATGAACCTATTCATGGTTCGGCACCTGATATTGCAGGTCAAGGAATTGCCAATCCTATCTCTATGATTTTGTCAGTTGCCATGATGCTGAGAGACAGCTTTGGACGTTATGAGGATGCGGAGCGTATCGAGCGTGCTGTTGAAGCTAGTTTAGCGGCTGGCATTTTAACAAGAGATATTGGAGGACAGGCTTCGACCAGGGAAATGACAGAAGCCATCATTGAAAGATTATGAAGATAAATGAAGGAATCATGCTTGCCCTCTTGATTTGGAATTTGCTGATTTTCTTGATTTATGGCATTGACAAATCCAAGGCAAGAAGAGGTGCTTGGCGCGTCCCAGAGAAAATCTTACTCATTTTAGCCCTTACTTGTGGTGGTTTTGGTGCCTGGTTGGCAGGAATCACCTTTCACCACAAGACTAGAAAATGGTATTTTAAAACGGTTTGGTTTCTCGGGATGGTGACCACACTAGTAGCCTTATATTTTATTTGGAGGTAATGGATGGCAGGAAAATCGATTTTTGATAAATTATGGGACCGCCATGTCATCACAGGAGAAGAAGGACAACCCCAACTCATGTATGTGGATCAGCACTATATTCATGAAGTGACCAGTCCCCAAGCTTTTCAAGGATTACGAGATGCGGGGCGCAGATTGAGACGGCCAGACTTGACATTTGGAACCTTTGACCACAATGTACCAACTGTCAATATCTACGATATTCGAGATGTCATTTCTAAAGCACAAATTGATAAGCTTGCTGAAAATGTTGAGGAGTTTGGAATTGAACATGCTGCCCACGGTTCTGAAAAGCAGGGAATCGTTCACATGGTAGGTCCAGAAACAGGACGGACGCAACCAGGAAAATTCATCGTCTGTGGAGATAGCCACACAGCTACTCACGGAGCTTTCGGAGCTATCGCTTTTGGGATTGGAACCAGTGAGGTCGAGCATGTCTTTGCTACCCAGACCCTCTGGCAGGTCAAACCCAAGAAAATGCTGGTAGAATTCACTGGTGTTCCTCAAAAAGGAGTTTATTCTAAGGATTACATTCTCGCCTTAATTGCCAAGTACGGCGTTGCCTGTGGTGTTGGCTATGTGGTGGAATATCGTGGACAAGCAATTGATGCACTGACCATGGAAGAGAGAATGACCATCTGCAATATGTCCATCGAGTTTGGTTCTAAGATGGGAATTATGAATCCAGATCAGACTACCTATGACTATCTCAAGGGACGGGAATGCGTTCCTGAAGCTTTTGAGGAGGCGGTTGCTGACTGGAAGACGCTTGTCAGCGATGATGATGCTGTTTATGATAAGGTTATCCGGATGGATGTCTCAGACTTGGCTCCTATGGTGACTTGGGGAACCAATCCTGCTATGGGCGTCGACTTTGACAGTAGTTTTCCAGAAATTAAGGATATGAATGATGAGCGAGCTTATCATTACATGGACTTGGAGCCTGGTCAAAAGCCAGCGGACATTGAACTAGGCTATATCTTTATCGGGTCTTGTACCAATGCTCGTCTCAGCGATTTACAACTGGCCGCGCGATTTGTCAAAGGGAAGAAAATAGCTCCTAACTTAACTGCTATCGTGGTTCCAGGCTCTCGTCCTGTCAAACGAGCTGCGGAGAAATTGGGCTTGGATAAAGTATTCTTAGACGCTGGCTTTGAGTGGCGAGACCCTGGTTGCTCAATGTGCCTAGGGATGAATCCTGACAAGGTCCCTGATGGGGTCCACTGTGCCTCAACCAGTAACCGCAACTTTGAAGATAGACAGGGATTTGGCGCTAAGACTCATCTCTGCAGTCCAGCCATGGCAGCAGCAGCAGCTATCGCAGGGCGTTTCGTAGATGTTCGACAGATGCCAGAAGCCCAGTAAGGAGAGGATATGGAGAAATTTACAGTTTATACGGGAACGACCGTTCCTCTCATGAATGATAACATCGACACCGACCAAATCCTACCCAAGCAGTTTCTCAAGTTGATTGATAAGAAAGGCTTTGGCAAGTACCTCATGTATGCTTGGCGTTATCTGGACGATAACTACACTGAGGATCCAGACTTTGTTTTTAACCGACCAGAATACCGCAAATCCACTATCCTCATCTCAGGGGATAACTTTGGGGCAGGGTCTTCGAGGGAACACGCAGCTTGGGCTCTAGCTGACTATGGTTTCAAAGTCGTGATTGCAGGATCTTTTGGGGACATTCATTACAATAATGAACTCAATAATGGCATGTTGCCTATTGTTCAGCCTAGGGAGGTTAGAGAAAAGCTAGCCCAACTCAAACCGACCGACCAGGTAACTGTAGACTTGGAACAACAAAAAATCATCTCACCAGTTGGAGAATTCACTTTCGAAATTGATAGTGAATGGAAACACAAGCTTTTAAATGGTTTGGATGATATCGGCATTACTTTGCAGTATGAAGACTTGATTGCTGCCTATGAAAAACAACGACCAGCCTACTGGCAGGATTAGAAAAATAGAAAAGGAAATAGAATTATGACAAAACACATTCAATGGAACGGAACACTTTCACAAGAAGGCTATGAAATCTTAAAAGGTGAGGGCGGATGTATCGTTTGCCCCACAAAAGTTGGTTACATTATCATGACGAGCGATAAGGCAGGTCTTGAACGCAAATTTGAAGCTAAAGAGCGTAACCGTAACAAACCAGGTGTTGTACTTTGTGGTAGCATGGACGAGCTACGCGCTTTAGCACAACTCAACTCAGAAATTGAAGCCTTCTACCAAAAACATTGGGACGAAGACATTCTTCTAGGTTGTATCCTTCCTTGGAAACCAGAAGCCTTTGAGAAACTCAAAGCATACGGTGATGGCCGTGAAGAACTTATGACTGACGTTCGTGGTACTAGCTGTTTTGTCATCAAATTTGGGAAAGCTGGTGAACAACTGGCTGCCAAACTTTGGGAAGAAGGTAAAATGGTCTACGCCTCATCAGCTAACCCATCTGGAAAAGGAAACCGCGGTAAGGTGGAAGGTATCGGAGAACGTATAGAAGGAGCAGTGGACCTTGTCATCGAGGCAGACGACTATGTGGCATCCATCCAACCGGACAAAACAATCGAAACTCGCTACGAGCAAGGTGTGATGGTGTCTATGGTCGATAAGGACGGAAAACTCATCCCAGAACAAGGTGGAGCACGTTCAACCTCACCAGCACCAGTCGTTATCCGCAAAGGGCTTGACATTGATAAAATCATGATGCACCTGTCAGACACCTTTAACTCATGGGACTACCGTCAGGGAGAGTATTACTAAGATAAAAAAAGAAGTCTAGTGTTAAGAGTCATTGAAGCTCCTAACGCTGGGCTTTTTTTAGAAGTTCTTTTCTTTTTTATATAGATATGATATTCTATATATGAAATAGGGTTTTGAAATATTAAATACTAACTAGCCTATAATATGAAAATGGAGCTACAAAATGGAAGAAAAATTAAATTATTGGATGATAGTTGCAGGAGGAGGTGGAAAAGTTTGGTCTTTATTTAAAGAAGAGAGTATAGCTTGTATAGATTTTGATTCTAATTTATCTAATATTTTAGATTACAATAATCCTGAAGAATTGAAGCAAGGAAAGCAGAGAAATTTATTTATTTGGAAGTTTGCGCATGACATAAAAATAAATGATTATATAATAGCTACCTCAGGATTTAACAAAATTTTAGGTATTGGACAATGTGTGAAAACATATTACTTTGATGAAACAAAAACAGAGTTTAAACATTGTATTGGTGTTAATTGGTTGAAAGTAGATGGTGGATGGGAATACCAAGGTAAAAAAGGTACAAGACAAACCATCAACTGGGATAGAAATTCAGAACGTATCAATTTATATAAATCCATTCTAAATGGTACATACAGAAAAAATATAGAGAAAGTTGTTATGAATAAAAATATTAACGATTATTTAGATAAATTAAGAAAATCCAAAAACCTCATCCTCCGTGGTGCACCTGGTACAGGAAAAACTTATCTTGCTAAAGAAATTGCCAAAGAATTAACGGGTGGCAACGAAGACCAAATCGAATTTGTACAGTTTCACCCTTCCTATGATTATACGGATTTTGTAGAGGGGTTGAGACCAATCCTGGTAAATGATGGACAGATTAACTTTGGCTTGCAGGACGGCATTTTTAAGAAGTTTTGTCAGAAGGCTAAAGAAGCTCAAAAAACTGGAGGCCAAGATAATTTTGAGGAAGCGTGGGATCTTTATCTTGAATATGTAAATAGCAGAGATGAAAAAGAATATTTGACAGAATTTTCCTATCTCACAGTAAATAGTAGAAATAATTTTAATATCAATTATGAAACTAAAGCCCAAGGAACTTGCTTAACAAAATCTTATGTTTATGAACTCTATAAAGATGAAAAATATCTGAAACAGCCCTATTATCGTAATCAAGGAAAAAAAGTCCTAGAAACTTTAAAGAAAAGATTTGGTCTGAAAGATTATATTTCTCCAACAGAAATTGACACAGACAAGAAATTCGTTTTCATCATCGATGAAATCAATCGTGGAGAGATTTCAAAGATTTTTGGTGAACTCTTTTTCTCTATTGACCCTGGTTATCGTGGTGAAAAGGGAAGTGTTTCTACCCAATATGCTAATTTACATGAGACTGATGAGAAATTTTATATCCCTGAAAATGTCTATATCATCGGAACTATGAATGATATTGACCGATCAGTGGATACCTTTGATTTTGCTATGCGTCGTCGTTTCCGTTTTGTTGAAGTTACTGCCGAGAGTCAAGTTGGTATGCTTGATGAGGTGCTTGGTGATAAAGCCGAAGAAGCAAAACTTCGTCTAAGAAACTTGAATGCTGCTATCGAAAACGTTCAAGAGCTAAATAGTCATTATCATATCGGACCAAGTTATTTCCTTAAGTTGAAGGATGTGGATTTTGACTATGAGTTACTCTGGTCTGATTACCTCAAACCTCTATTGGAAGATTACTTACGTGGTTCTTATGAGGAGGCCGAAACTCTGGATACGTTGAAAAAAGCATTTGACCTGACAAATAACGAGCAAACAGTTCAGCAAGATACTGGTGATGATAATGCGGATAACTGATAATCATTATAAAATTGCTAGAGAAGATTTTGTCGCAGAATTTCCCAAACTAAGTCAAGCCCTTCTTGATAGAACACTGGATAACCTTTCTATAGAGGACAGTATCTTTATTTTCCCAAATGATTTAAAGAATTCTTCTGACTTAGAAAGGGATCAAAAAATCTTTGAAACGTTCAATCAGGAAATTAAGACTGGGAATGTGATTGGTTTTCTTGGATATGGTCAGGAAAGATTAACGATTGCCTCTCGTTTTTCTGATGAAAGTAATGACCATTTTTTGCATTATCTTTTACAAAAGGTTCTCAATATCAATCTGACTAGTTTGGATGTCGGTTTATCTCCTGAAGATAAACTCTATCAACTCTTGGTTTACCTCTTTCCCAAGTATTTACAAGCTGCTCTCAGAAAAGGTCTTTATAAGGAATACCAGAGATTTTCTTATAACGACAGTCATGTACAGGGAGTGATAGATGTAGGAAATCATCTTAAGAGAAATGTTCCTTTTATGGGAAATGTTGCCTATACAACAAGAGAGTTTACCTATGATAATCCACTCATGCAATTGATTCGGCATACGATTGAGTACATAAAGACTCAAAAAAGTTTTGGAGCACTACTCGATAGTAATCGTGAAAATATAGCTGAAATTATCCGTGCAACTCCAGCTTATAAACTAGCTGATCGTGCCAAGATTATCAGAATGAATAAAACGAAACCCATCCGACACGCCTACTTCAGAGAGTACAGAAAGTTACAGGAACTCTGCTTGATGATTCTGAGTAGAGAAAAGCATGGTCTTGGCCCTCAATCTCAAAGGGTACATGGTATTCTCTTTGATGTTGCCTGGCTTTGGGAAGAGTATGTTCACAGCTTGTTGCCAAAAGGTTTCATTCATCCACGAAATAAAGATAAGACGGATGGAATTTCAGTATTTTCTGTTGGGAAACGAAAGGTATATCCAGATTTTTATGACAGAGAACGAAAGACTGTTTTAGATGCTAAATATAAGAAACTGGAGTTTACTGAAAAAGGAATCAATCGTGAGGACTTGTTCCAGTTGATTTCCTATTCTTATATTATAAAAGCTGAGAAAGCTGGACTTGTTTTTCCGAGCAAGCACAAGGTTGTTGATAATGAGATAGGAAAGCTAGCAGGTTATGGAGCTTTGTTGAAGAAATTGTCTATCCATATTCCTCAGAATGCTTCATCTTATAATGAATTTTGTGAAATGATGGAAAGCTCCGAAGCAATTTTTAAAAGAAATATTGATAAGGAAGTGGGGAGAAACTAATCTCCTCACTTTTTATATTTGAATTATAAAAACCGAACATTATTGTTTTATAATTGAAAATATTTGACAAAAACTGTACTTTGGTTTATAATTAATTAAGGAAACGTCGGAAAAAGACGTAGAGATGCGCAAGCATAGGTAGGTCATTACAAAAGAAACGAGACATCGATATGTTAAATGAATTTCCAATTTTTGATTACGAAGATATTCAGTTGATCCCAAATAAATGTGTCATTAAAAGTCGTGCAGAAGCGGATACAAGTGTCACACTTGGAAATCACACTTTCAAACTACCTGTTGTACCAGCAAATATGCAGACGATTTTGGATGAGAACGTAGCAGAGCAACTGGCTAAAGGCGGTTACTTTTACATTATGCACCGTTTTGATGAAGAGGGGCGCATTCCTTTTATCAAGTGTATGCACGATCAAGGGCTCATTGCTTCCATTTCTGTTGGTGTCAAGGATTACGAGTATGACTTTGTTAGCCAACTCAAGGCTGATGCTCCTGAGTATATCACGATTGATATTGCTCATGGTCATGCGGATAGCGTGATTTCTATGATTCAACACATTAAGAAAGAATTACCAAATACTTTTGTCATTGCTGGCAATGTGGGGACACCAGAAGCTGTTCGTGAATTGGAAAATGCCGGTGCGGATGCTACTAAGGTTGGCATCGGTCCTGGTAAGGTTTGTATCACCAAGGTCAAGACTGGTTTTGGTACAGGTGGCTGGCAATTGGCTGCCCTTCGCTGGTGTGCTAAGGCTGCTCGCAAACCGATCATCGCTGATGGTGGCATTCGTACTCATGGTGATATTGCCAAGTCTATCCGTTTCGGTGCCAGCATGGTCATGATTGGTTCCCTATTTGCAGGACATATCGAAAGCCCAGGAAAGACGATTGAAGTCGATGGCGAACAGTTCAAAGAATACTATGGTTCAGCTTCTCAATATCAAAAAGGAGCCTATAAAAATGTGGAAGGTAAGCGCATCTTACTGCCTGCCAAAGGACACTTGCAAGATACCCTTACTGAGATGGAGCAGGACTTGCAAAGTGCCATTTCCTACGCAGGTGGACGAAAAGTTGCCGATCTCAAACACGTTGATTATGTTATCGTGAAAAACTCTATCTGGAACGGGGATGCATCCCACTAATGGATGGATAGTCTACCCATAAAAAACTTGTTATTAGAGCAAATTTCTGTTATAATAAGACAAGTTTCCACCCTTAGTGTAATGGATATCACGTAAGATTCCGGTTCTTGAGATGGGGGTTCGATTCCCTCAGGGTGGATGTAAATAGCCTATGAAAGCCTTAAATAAGGCTTTTTTCTTTATCTCGCCCCAAGTTTGCTCCTAAAATTGAAAAGTTTGTTCTAAAAAATGCTTAACCCCCCTCTACCTCTAGTCCCGTTTTAAAGTGACTCAGGGGGCTTTTTTTGATATAATAAAAGAGACTGTTATCAGTTAGAAAGAGGTTGGTATGAAAGAATTACAAACTGTACTAAAGAAGCGTTTTGCAATCGAATTTGCAGACAAAAACTTACTGGAAACGGCCTTTACTCATACGAGTTATGCCAATGAGCACCGCCTCTTAAAAATTTCACACAATGAGCGCTTGGAATTTTTAGGAGACGCTGTTCTGCAATTATTGATTTCAGAATATCTGTATAAAAAATATCCTAAGAAACCAGAGGGAGATTTGTCCAAACTCCGTGCTATGATTGTCCGTGAGGAGAGTTTGGCTGGTTTTGCGCGTGATTGCCAGTTTGATCAGTTTATCAAGCTAGGAAAAGGAGAAGAAAAGTCTGGTGGGCGCAATCGTGACACCATTCTTGGAGATGCCTTTGAAGCCTTTTTGGGAGCATTGCTTTTGGACAAGGATGTTGCTAGAGTAAAAGAGTTCATCTATCAGATCATGATTCCCAAGGTTGAAGCAGGTGACTTTGAAATGATTAAGGATTACAAGACACACCTGCAAGAGTTGCTCCAGGTTAATGGCGATGTGGATATTCGCTACCAGGTGACCTCTGAGACGGGGCCTGCCCATGATAAAGTTTTTGATGTAGAAGTTATGGTTGAGGGCAAGAGTATCGGAAAAGGTCAAGGCCGTTCTAAAAAATTGGCAGAACAAGAGGCCGCAAAAAATGCAGTTGAGAAAGGGCTGGATTCATGTATTTAAAGGAAATTGAGATTCAGGGATTCAAGTCCTTTGCTGACAAGACCAAGGTCGTCTTTGACCAAGGTGTGACAGCTGTCGTTGGGCCCAATGGTTCTGGGAAGTCGAATATCACAGAAAGTCTGCGATGGGCCTTGGGTGAGTCTAGTGTCAAGAGTCTTCGTGGTGGTAAGATGCCCGACGTTATCTTTGCTGGGACCGAAAGTCGTAAGCCACTCAATTATGCCTCTGTTATCGTGACCTTGGACAATGAAGATGGTTTTATCAAGGATGCGGGGCAAGTCATTAAGGTAGAGCGTCATATTTACCGTAGTGGAGATAGCGAGTATCGAATTGATGGCAAGAAAGTGCGCTTGCGTGATATTCATGACCTCTTCTTGGATACCGGTTTGGGACGGGATTCCTTCTCCATCATTTCCCAAGGGAAGGTTGAGGAAATTTTTAACTCCAAGCCCGAAGAACGCCGAGCTATTTTTGAAGAAGCTGCTGGAGTTCTAAAATACAAGACTCGTCGAAAAGAAACAGAAAGCAAACTGCAACAAACTCAAGACAATCTCGACCGCTTAGAAGACATTATCTACGAGTTGGACAATCAAATCAAGCCCCTTGCAAAACAAGCCGAGAATGCTCGCAAGTTTCTCGACTTGGATAGTCAACGCAAGGCAATTTACTTGGATGTACTGGTTGCCCAAATCAAGGAAAATAAGGCTGAACTAGAGCTAACAGAAGAAGAGCTAACGCAAGTTCAGGAACTCTTGACTAGCTATTACCAAAAGCGTGAAGAGTTAGAAGAGGAAAATCAAAGTCTTAAAAAGAAACGCCAGGATTTCCAAGCTCAAATGACCAAGGATCAAGGAAGCTTGATGGATTTGACCAGTTTGATCAGTGACTTAGAGCGAAAACTAGCCCTATCCAAACTGGAATCCGAGCAAGTTGCCCTTAATCAACAAGAAGCGCAAGCCCGTTTGACTGCTTTGGAAGATAAGAGAAAGGCTCTAAGTAAGGAAAAGGCTGAAAAAGAAGCGAACTTGGAACAGTTAGAGGAAAGTCTAGCTGAAAATAATAAGGAACTCAATCGCCTAGAAGCGGAGTTGTTGGCTTTTTCAGATGATCCTGACCAGATGATTGAGCTCCTGCGTGAACGTTTTGTGGCCCTTTTACAAGAAGAAGCGGATGTCTCAAACCAGTTGACCCGCATCGAGAATGAGTTGGAGAACAGCCGTCAACTATCTCAAAAACAAGCTGATCAACTTGAGAAATTGAAAGAACAACTGGCTACAGCTAAAGAGAAGGCTAGTCAGCAAAAAGACGAGCTTGAAACTGCCAAGGAGCAGGTTCAGAAATTATTGGCAGACTACCAAGCTAGTGCCAAGGAACAAGAGGAGCAGAAAGTTTCTTACCAAGCCCAGCAGAGCCAACTCTTTGACCGTCTGGACAGTCTCAAAAACAAGCAGGCTAGAGCCCAGAGTTTGGAAAACATCCTAAGAAATCATAGTAATTTTTATGCGGGCGTTAAGAGTGTTCTCCAAGAAAAAGACCGCCTTGGTGGGATCGTTGGTGCAGTCAGTGAACATTTGACCTTTGATGTTCATTATCAAACTGCATTGGAGATTGCACTTGGAGCTAGTAGTCAACATATCATTGTGGAAGATGAACATGCGGCAACCAAGGCAATTGATTTCCTAAAACGTAACAGAGCTGGTCGTGCAACATTTCTTCCACTGACGACTATCAAGGCTCGTACGATTTCTAGTCAGAATCAAGATGCTATCTCTGCAAGTCCAGGATTTCTGGGCATGGCTGATGACTTGGTGTCGTTTGACAAGAGATTAGAAGCCATTTTCAAGAACTTGCTAGCTACGACAGCAATTTTTGATACTGTAGAACATGCGCGTACGGCAGCTCGTCAAGTTCGCTATCAGGTTCGTATGGTGACGCTTGATGGTACCGAATTGCGCACAGGTGGTTCCTACGCGGGGGGGGCCAATCGTCAAAATAACAGTATCTTCATCAAGCCAGAGCTGGAGCAATTACAAAAAGAAATTGCTGAGGAAGAAGCTGACTTGCGGTCAGAAGAAGCGAGTTTGAAGATCTTGCAAGATGAGATGGCTAGATTGACAGAAAGATTAGAAGCTATCAAGTCTCAGGGTGAGCAAGCTCGTATTCAGGAGCAAGGCTTGTACCTTGCTTATCAACAAACCAATCAGCAGGTCGAAGAACTGGAAACTCTTTGGAAACTTCAAGAAGAGGAATTAAATCGCCTTACTGAAGGAGATTGGCAAGCGGATAAGGAAAAATGCCAAGAGCGCCTTGCTACTATCTCCAGTGAAAAGCAAAATCTGGAAGCTGAGATTGAAGAAATTAAGTCTAACAAAAACGCTATTCAAGAACGCTATCAAAACTTGCAGGAACAAGTAGCGCAAGCACGCTTGCTTAAGTCAGAACTGCAAGGACAAAAGCGGTACGAAGTTACTGATATTGAACGCTTAGGCAAGGAACTGGATAATCTGGATATCGAGCAAGAGGAAATTCAGCGCCTTCTCCAGGAAAAGGTTGATAATCTTGAGAAGGTTGATACGGATCTGCTAAGTCAGCAGGCGGAAGAGGCCAAAACTCAGAAAACAAACCTCCAACAAGGTTTGATTCGCAAGCAGTTTGAGTTGGATGATATCGAAGGCCAGCTGGATGATATTGCCAGCCATTTGGATCAAGCTCGTCAGCAGAATGAAGAGTGGATTCGCAAACAAACACGTGCTGAAGCTAAGAAAGAAAAGGTCAGCGAACGCTTGCGCTATCTACAAGCTCAATTAACAGACCAGTACCAGATCAGCTATAATGAGGCTCTAGAAAAAGCGCATGAACTGGAAAATCTCACTCTGGCAGAGCAAGAGGTTAAGGATTTAGAGAAGGCTATTCGCTCACTGGGTCCTGTCAACTTAGATGCTATTGACCAGTACGAAGAAGTTCACAACCGTCTGGACTTCCTCAATAGTCAACGAGATGATATTTTGTCTGCGAAAAACCTGCTCCTTGAGACCATCACAGAGATGAATGATGAGGTTAAGGAGCGCTTCAAATCAACCTTTGAGGCTATTCGTGAGTCCTTTAAAGTAACCTTTAGACAGATGTTTGGCGGTGGTCAGGCAGACTTGATATTGACTGAGGGCGATCTTTTAACAGCTGGTGTGGAGATTTCTGTTCAACCACCAGGTAAGAAAATCCAATCTCTCAACCTCATGAGTGGTGGTGAAAAAGCCCTATCTGCTCTGGCTCTGCTCTTCTCAATCATCCGAGTTAAGACTATTCCTTTCGTCATCTTGGACGAGGTAGAGGCGGCGCTGGACGAAGCCAATGTCAAACGTTTTGGGGATTACCTCAACCGCTTTGACAAGGATAGCCAGTTTATCGTCGTAACCCACCGTAAGGGGACGATGGCGGCAGCGGACTCTATCTATGGAGTTACCATGCAAGAATCAGGTGTATCTAAAATTGTTTCGGTTAAGTTAAAAGATTTAGAAGAAATAGTAGACTAGTTACCAAACGATAGCATCTCTTAGGAGGTGCTATTTTTTTAAACTAAAGTGCTAAATTTTCTCTTACGGTCAGTTCAGGTGCAAAAAACAACATTTGGGATTTCCTCTTAGCGAAAAGACTTTCTCTATGATATAATAGTTTCATGATTACAACAGTACCTATTAAGAACGAAAAAGATATTGCAGTACCAGGGAAAACAGTCCTTGTACTAGGTTATTTTGATGGCATCCACAAGGGACATCAGAAACTTTTTGAAGTGGCCAGTAAGGCTTCTATGAAGGATTATCTGCCAGTTGTCGTGATGACCTTTACAGAATCGCCAAAACTTGCCTTACAACCTTACCAACCTGAACTCATGCTCCATATCGTCAATCACGAAGAACGGGAGCACAAGATGAAATGGCATGGAGTAGAGGCTCTATTCTTACTCGACTTTAGTAGCAAATTTGCCAATCTAACAGGGCAGGAATTCTTTGATACCTATGTTCGAGCTTTAAAACCAGCGATTATCGTAGCGGGATTTGATTACACGTTTGGTTCAGATAAGAAAACCGCGGATGACCTGAAGGATTATTTTGATGGAGAGATCATCATTGTTCCTCCGGTCGAAGACGAAAAGGGCAAGATTAGTTCTACACGGATTCGTCAGGCAATTCTTGATGGAGATGTAAAGGAAGTCAATCATCTGCTCGGCACACCGCTCCCATCTCGTGGGATGGTCGTTCATGGAAATGCTCGTGGGCGTACTATTGGTTATCCAACAGCCAATCTGGTCCTAAGAGACCGAACTTACATGCCAGCAGACGGTGTTTACGTAGTCGATATCGAAGTGCAACGTCAGAGATATCGTGGAATGGCAAGTGTTGGGAAAAATGTTACCTTTGATGGTGAAGAACCACGCTTTGAAGTCAATATTTTCGACTTTTCAGACGATATTTACGGTGAGACAGTCATGGTCTACTGGCTGGACCGTGTTCGCGATATGGTCAAATTTGACTCCGTAGAGGAACTGGTAGACCAACTCCAGAAAGACGAAGGGATTGCTCGAAACTGGAAGGATGGAGAGTAAGAGTTTGCTATCAATTCGAAAGAGACGGTAGAATGAAATTTATATAATGAACAAAAAAGTAGCCTGAAAAGGCTACTTTTTATTAAAACACACGATAGACATAAGGATTTTCTGGTTTGTCTACTTTTGTGAAACTCTCAACCTCTAGTGTTGGGAGTTTTTGTTTGAGTTCTTTATGGTAGTGGAGGGTCAGGGTTCCTCTAGCGGTAATCCAGGTATTGTCAGGATACTGGCGTGAGTTTCCCTTGGTCAAGAGTCCATATACTCCAGAGTCGGCTATACAGTGGATGATTCCAAAGCGAAAGAGGAACTGGCTATCTGGATGGCTAGGATCGTTATAGACAAAGCCTGTAAACTCTATTTTCTTTCCTTCAAACTCTTGTGGATAGTCATAGAGAACTTCCATGACCTCCATATAGTTATCGTCTGTAATTTGAATGGTTGGCTGGGAGAGGTATTTGTCAGCTGTAGTCCTCATTTCCTTTTCATAAGCAGATTTGGAAAAATAGGTACTGGTATCGGGTTTGAGGTATTGACTGGATGTTCCTTCGCTTGCCTGAATAGCAGTATCGATTCCCTCAGCAAGTGGGAAATGATAACCTTTGGCAGATACAGTTCTCGAGTCCAAACTTACTGTCGGAAAGGCAACCCCAATCAACAGAGGTAGTGACAGTAAAAGGATACTGATTCGTCTAGATCGACGACTTTCCAAATGGCTGTGGGAGTTGATTTTCTTGATCCAGATGTAGAATTGGACCAGAGCCAACAGAAGAGAAAGGACCATGGAGATATAGACTAGATAGGAATAGTGGAGATTGATGTAGTGGCTAAGCTTGCCAGATAGCTGCAGATAAAGGGTCAGAGCAAAATAACCTAGTAGAATGATAAATCGGATCATAGCATCACCCCCAACATGTAAGAATAAAGCAAGACAAGCACTGTCACGATGCCCATGAATTGCCAGATGAAGCGTGCTTTTAGATAGTGTTTCATCATGAGGAGATTTTTGATATCAAGCATGGGGCCAATGACCAGAAAAGCAAGGACTGGGGCTAGGCCGAAGCTCGAGAGGAGAGAAGCACCGATAAAGGCGTCCGCCTCGCTACAAAGAGAGAGGAGAAAGGCTAGAAACATGAGCAAGAGAATCGCAAGGACTGGACTTGCGCTGATAGAGGTCAGAATCCGTGTCGGGACATAGACCTGCACGATGGCTGCAAAGAGACAGCCAAAGACAAGGTAACGCCCCATATCGAAAAACTCATCAATAGCTTGTATAAAGACCTGAAACACTTTTCTAGAGGGACTCAAGTGTGAAAAGTCATGTTCATGGCAAGCGATAGGATTCTCTTTTTGAATGGATTCCTTCCAGAAAAATCCTAGGAAAATCCCAAGCACCAAAGCAATCACAATAGCTCCTAGCGCTCGCAAGAAGGCAAATTTTAATGAATTGCCAAAAGCAGAATAAGTAGCGAAAAGAACGATGGGATTGATGATAGGAGCGGTCACCAGAAAGGGAACGGCCGTGTAGCTGGGCACTTTCTTTTCCAGAAAACGATTGATAATCGGAACGATACCACACTCGCAGGATGGAAAGAGAAAGCCAATGAAGGTACCAAAAAAGATCCTCCCCCAACGATTGCGAGGGAGAAACTCATAAACTTTATCAGGTGTGATATAGACCTCAATCAATCCCGAAATGAGACTCCCAATCAAGACAAAAGGAAGGGCTTCAATCATGATGGAGAGAAAAATAGCTCCCGCTTGTAATACACTAGGAGGAAGAGATTGGAAAATCGTCATCTATTTTTTCTTCTCAACTTTTTCTTTTTTGTCTTTGTCATCTGGGAAACTGACTTGTGTTAAGTCAGGAAGTTTGGCGAATTCTTCAAACATCTTATCCAAGTCGTCGGTTTTTGTAAATTTAACAGCCATGGGCCTACCTCTTTTCTACATTCTACCTCTATTATACTATTATTTTGTGGAAAAGGGATTATTTTTATTTTGATAATCAAAGATGTAAAAAGGGTAGGACGAAACAAGGGCAGTTCCTTATGGTATAATAGGTTTATGGATAAAAAATATGAAAAAATTTCCCAAGATTTGGGTGTAACCTTAAAGCAAATCGATACCGTTCTAAGTTTGACGGCTGAGGGGGCGACGATTCCCTTTATCGCGCGTTATCGAAAGGACATGACTGGTAGTTTGGATGAGGTGGCGATTAAGGCCATTATCGACTTGGATAAAAGTCTGACAAATCTCAACGACCGTAAGGAAGCTGTCTTGGCTAAGATTCAAGAACAAGGCAAGCTGACCAAGGAATTGGAAGAAGCTATTTTGGCAGCTGAAAAATTAGCAGACGTAGAAGAACTCTATCTTCCTTACAAGGAGAAACGTCGGACCAAGGCAACCATTGCTCGTGAAGCTGGACTCTTTCCTCTTGCACGCTTGATTTTGCAAAACGTAGATGGATTAGAGAAAGAAGCTGAGAAGTTTGTCTGTGAAGGATTTGCGACGGGCCAAGAAGCCTTGGCAGGTGCGGTTGATATCTTGGTAGAAGCCCTATCCGAAGATGTGACCTTGCGTTCACTGACCTATCAGGAAGTGTTGAGACACTCTAAAATCACTTCGCAAGTCAAGGATGAAAGTCTTGATGAAAAACAAGTTTTCCAGATTTACTATGATTTTTCAGAGACAGTTGGCAACATGCAGGGCTATCGTACCTTGGCCCTCAATCGTGGGGAAAAACTAGGCGTCTTAAAAGTCGGTTTTGAGCACGCGACGGATCGTATTCTAGCTTTCTTTGCTGCCCGTTTCAAGGTGAAAAATGCCTATATAGATGAAGTTGTTCAACAGTCAGTTAAGAAAAAGGTCTTGCCTGCTATCGAACGACGCATTCGGACAGAACTGACTGAGAAAGCAGAAGAAGGAGCTATCCAACTCTTTTCTGACAACCTGCGTAATCTCCTATTGGTTGCTCCACTGAAAGGGCGCGTGGTTTTAGGATTTGATCCTGCCTTTCGTACAGGTGCCAAGCTTGCTGTCGTGGATGCAACAGGAAAAATGCTGACGACCCAAGTCATCTATCCTGTTAAACCAGCTTCAGCTCGTCAAATCGAAGAAGCCAAGAAAGATTTGGCAGATTTGATTGGTCAGTATGGCGTGGAAATCATTGCCATCGGAAATGGAACGGCTAGTCGTGAAAGTGAAGCCTTTGTGGCGGAAGTTCTGAAAGATTTTCCTGAAGTCAGCTATGTTATCGTCAATGAAAGTGGCGCTTCTGTCTACTCTGCCAGCGAACTTGCTCGTCAGGAGTTTCCAGAATTAACTGTTGAAAAACGCTCTGCTATCTCTATCGCTCGACGTTTGCAAGATCCCCTCGCTGAATTGGTCAAAATTGATCCCAAGTCAATCGGTGTTGGTCAATACCAGCACGATGTCAGTCAGAAGAAACTGTCTGAAAGTCTGGACTTTGTCGTGGATACCGTGGTTAACCAAGTCGGTGTCAATGTCAATACAGCCAGCCCAGCTCTTCTCTCCCATGTGGCTGGACTAAACAAAACTATCTCTGAAAATATTGTCAAATACCGTGAGGAAGAAGGAAAAATCACTTCACGCGCACAAATCAAAAAGGTTCCTCGTCTCGGTGCCAAAGCCTTTGAACAGGCTGCAGGTTTCCTCCGTATCCCAGAAAGTAGCAATATCCTTGATAATACAGGAGTTCACCCAGAAAACTATGCTGCGGTTAAGGAACTCTTCAAACGCTTGGATATCAAGGACTTGAATGAAGAAGCCCAAAATAAGCTTAAGTCCCTTTCAGTTAAGGAGATGGCGCAAGAACTGGATATTGGCCCAGAAACCCTTAAAGATATCATTGCCGATCTTCTCAAACCAGGTCGAGATTTCCGTGATTCTTTTGATGCACCTGTTCTCCGTCAAGATGTACTGGATATCAAGGACTTAAAAGTCGGCCAGAAGCTAGAAGGTGTGGTGCGTAATGTTGTTGATTTCGGTGCCTTCGTTGATATTGGGATTCACGAGGATGGCTTGATCCATATTTCCCACATGAGTCGCAAATTTATCAAACATCCTAGTCAAGTGGTGTCTGTTGGAGATTTGGTAACGGTTTGGGTCAAGAAAATCGATACTGAACGTGAAAAAGTTAATCTGTCGCTCTTAGCTCCAGATGAAACTGACTGACTACGTTCAGTCTGTTTCCCTCGAAGACTTTGGTAGACCTTTTATACACGAAGCCCAGTGGAATTCTCGTCTGCGAACGACAGGTGGGCGATTTTTCCCTAAAGATGGGCATTTGGATTTTAATCCCAAGGTTTATAATGAACTAGGTTTGGAGATCTTTCGGAAGATCGTGCGCCATGAACTCTGTCACTATCACCTTTATTTTCAGCAAAAGGGGTATCGCCATAGGGACCGAGATTTTAAGAAACTTTTGAAAGAAGTGGATGGACTTCGCTTTGTTCCCCCGTTGAAGAACCAAAGTAATTTTCTAGTTTATCAGTGTCAATCTTGCCAGCAAACTTATCAGCGCAAGAGGAAAATTGATACCAAACGCTACCGCTGTGGCGTCTGCCATGGCAATCTTGTCATTTTAAATCGGCCTAAGGACTGATGTTTGTGACCCCGTTTCATGCTATACTACTTGTAAGAATACCGAAAGAGGAAACAATCATGAATAACAAATTTTATAAAATGAAACGAAATAGTATGGTATCGGGAGTTTTAGCTGGTCTATCAGACAAGTGGAATTTTGATGTAACCCTAGTCCGCTTTCTCTTCGCCATTTTTACCGTAGCAAATTTTGGAATTGGTGTGATAATCTACATCATCCTTGCCTCTATCCTGCCAACTAAGGAAGAAATCGAAGCCGAAATGTACGGAACAGGACCACGCAAACGTAAGGAAGCCCAAGCCATTGAAGACAATGATGGCTGGTTTTGGTGAGATTTAACAGGGAAAATTTATTATTTGCACTATGTTACTTAAAAGAAGCAGCATAAATGACTGAAAATCCCTTGTGGTTATTTAGCCACAAGGGATTTTGATATTTAAGTATATTCTTTTCCATCTTGAGAGAGATGAATTACCTGATCAGCCATTTTCCAAATACTAGGATTGTGAGTTGCGATGATAATTGTTCTATGAGCATTACGAAGTTCAAGGAGAATTTCCATAATTTCCTTGGAATTTTTTGGATCTAGCGAGGCGGTAGGCTCATCAGCTAAAACTAAAGGAGGATTTTTCAGGATAATCTTAGCAAGCGCTACGCGTTGAGCTTCACCACCAGATAATTCATAGATTTTTTGGTTGAGACTTAGATAATCTAGTCTGACAGCTTGTAGTGCTTGAAGAAGAAGTCTCTCTTTTTCTTGTTTCTTGTTCTGTTTTTTGCCAATCAGTCCCAGCTCAAGGTTTTCTCGAATGGTCTGACTTTCTAATAGTCCGAAGTTCTGGAAGAGATAACCTAGCTCGTTACGATAGAATTCCTCATTTTTTAGAGAAGTCAAAGACTTTCCTTTATAAATGATTTCTCCTTTGTCGAAAGTCTCTAGTTTTGCAAGCATATTGAGCAAAGTGGTTTTTCCACAACCACTGTCTCCTATCAAAGCATATACCATACCACTTTGAAAATTCAGATTCAAGTCTGAAAAAATAATACGAGAACCAAATTGTTTCCAAATATGTTGTAATTCAATCATACTATCCTCCTTTGATGATGCTAGCATAGGTTTTACTTTCCTTCTTATCACAGATTTTCAATAGAAGAACGGCTAAACTTGAAAAGCTGAAAAATAGGATTAGGGTAATCCAGATATTCTTAGAAATAATGAAAGCTAGACCACTTCCGAGAAAGAGAGCTGCTATTTGAGAAGTGATATATCTACTGTGTAATTCAAAGAAATAATAGCCTGCTATTTTTTTCAAGAATATGGTTTTGCGAAAGGCTTCAAAATAGAGCAGATTTAAACTTGTAAACAGCAAAATTGAAGTCAAAATAGCAAACATAGCACTCGCTAAGTTACTAAAAATTTCGATTTTAATTTTTTGATTTAACTGGAGATAGGTTTCCCTAGCAGACGATAGCCCTGAGACCATTTGATCAAGTTGATAGTGTTTTAAAAGTTCTTGTGTCTGGTGGAGGTCTGTAAAATAGAGATATTCTAGATTTGTAAACCAGAAGATGGAGGAAGCCTTACCAAGTGCTTTAGGAGAAAGCACAAGAAAGATGGGATTTGATAACCATTGATCATAAGCGATATGGGTGGTATTATAGAGAAATACATCATTATTTTTATTGGTATAAGCTATACTAATTTCGACAGTTTGATTAGACTTGCTACTGTATAATCGGTTGGTTAACTCTTGTTGCAAGTTTGCTTTTATATCTTTTTCATTTTTTTGTAGTTCTTCTGGGAGTATGGCAAGGATCTGTCCATCTTTGAGGGTGTTGATTTTTTGAAAGGTTTCTGATGTTAACTTTATACCTTCTTTTTTGAAGTAGTTAGGTGTTACATAGAGAATATTTTTTCCTTCCACACCATAAGGGTTATTTTCAGTTTCATTATGATTTGAGGTAGCTTGTTTAAGAGCTTGTTCAACTAAATTGTGTTTAACAAGGAAGGCATTTTCTTTATCTATGGCATGCTGAATAAAGTCAAACCATTTATTAGCATTTGTTTGTAGTTCATCTGAATTTTTTATATGACTGGAACGCCCTGTTTGAAGATTGACAACATTGGAGCGTTGTTCCCAAGTAGCTTGTCCAGCCTCATTTTTCTCAAGGATATGATAGTAAGTAGACATTCGTCCAAATCCTACAATAACCAGTAGAATGGCAAGTACCTGACCAAAGTAGAGAATGCGTAGAATTGACTTGATTGGTAATTTTCCTTTGATGATAGAGAGGAGATGGACTTTTTTTAAAGAAATGGTAAAAAGAAGGGCAATTAGGAGGCTAAGTAAGAGAAGTAGGCTATTGTAAAGAATAAAAAGTATTCCTAGAAAAGTCTGAACTTCATAAGGATATCCTAGGGAAACGAGCAAGACACTTGCTATCAGCAAAGCAGGTAGACCAAAAAGAAGGATATCAAGTCCGTCTCTTGCGAGAGAACGAAAGAAGAGATGGCTCAGTCGTTCTCCAGAAATCAATCGAATCCCTGACTGAGAGAGAGATTGAATTTGGCCAATAACAATCAAAGCTAAGAAAGTCAGCAAAAAGATTAACATACTGGTAAGCTGATTAGGTTGGGTAAAGAGGGCAAGTACAAAGGATACTCTGTCATTTTCAAATGCATTCGCTTTTTCTAGTCCAAGTTCTTTCAGATGAGTGGCCAATTCTTGACTAGTTAGGGATCCGCTGATAATATTGTAGTTGTTGAGAAGATCGCTCTTGTGAATGCTTTCTTGACTTGCTGGAGGCATCCAGTCTGGGAGTTTCCCATCTCCAAAAACTTCGTAGTAAGTTTGTGATTTTCCATCACTATCTACTTCCCAAATGGTTCTTGCGATAAGACTATTATGTTCTTTAGCAAGACTATTTAATTCTTCTTTAACGGTAGAATAATCTGCTTGCCCACTTAATACTGCTGCACCCGGGAACAGGATTTGTGGAAGAGAGTCTTTCCAAAAGGACAGAGTGGCAATGAGAAAGAAAGTTAAAAGAAGATTGCTGATAAAGAGAAAAACACGTTTCATAGGAACCTCTTTCTAAAAAAGAGGGGCTGAACCTCCCTCCTTATAGCAGCGATACGAATGATAGTTTAGCACTTTTAAAAATAATTATCAGAAAGCTAATTCTTTTACAAGACGTTAAAGAAAGCCTTTTCATAATTTAATTTTACTATTATTTTAAGGATAAAACAAGCAATACTATGGCTTTTTATAGTAGCTATTTTCATAAATATTCTTCAATCTTACAAAAATGTAAGATTAAAGTCTCTTTTGTAAGGTTAGGTTATGGCAAGACCTCTTTTTTTGCGATAAACTAGACTCATAAAGAACAAAGGAGTAAAACCATGAAAAGAATTTTACAAAAGAAAACAAGAAAACCAAGTCAAAAAGATATCGAGCGTGTTCAACTAGGATGCGCTATGATGCAAGCACAGTTTCAATTGATGGGATATTAAGAAGGAGAGAATCATGACACTTTTAGATGTAAAACACGTTCAAAAAATCTACAAAACACGTTTCCAAGGTAACCAAGTAGAGGCCCTCAAAGACATTCACTTTACCGTAGAAAAGGGTGACTACGTGGCTATCATGGGAGAGTCTGGTTCTGGGAAATCAACCCTGCTCAACATTCTAGCTATGCTGGATAAACCAACTCGAGGCCAGGTTTACCTAAACGGAACAGACACAGCCACTATTAAGAATTCCCAGGCTTCAAGTTTCCGTCGTGAGAAGTTGGGATTTGTCTTCCAAGACTTTAACTTGCTAGATACCTTGTCTGTTAAGGACAATATCTTACTTCCGTTAGTGTTATCACGAAAACCTATCACAGAGATGATGAAGAAATTGGTAGTAACCGCTGAAAATTTGGGCATAAACCAATTGCAAGAGAAGTACCCTTATGAGATTTCTGGTGGTCAAAAACAGCGGGTAGCAGTAGCACGCGCCATCATCACCGAACCTGAAATTCTCCTTGCGGATGAGCCAACAGGAGCCCTTGACTCCAAGTCATCTGCAGCTTTACTCGATGTATTTGATGAAATCAATGAACGCGGTCAAACCATTCTCATGGTAACTCACTCAACGGCAGCAGCCAGCAGGGCCAAGCGCGTTCTCTTTATCAAGGACGGCATTCTTTACAACCAAATCTACCGTGGAGACAAGACAGAGCGTCAGATGTTCCAAGAAATCTCTGATACTTTGACTGTTATGGCAAGTGAGGTGAATTAGTATGTTTCGATTGACCAATAAGTTAGCGGTTTCGAACTTAATCAAAAACCGCAAACTCTACTATCCCTTTGCTTTAGCAGTTCTCTTAGCTGTGACCATCACCTATCTCTTTTACTCACTATCACTTAACCCTAATATTGGCAAGATCCGAGGGGGAGAAACTATCTCTATGACGCTTGCCCTCGGTATGGTAGTTGTTACCATCGCTTCTGGAATTATTGTCCTTTATGCCAATAGTTTTGTCATGAAGAACCGCTCCAAGGAGCTGGGTGTATATGGTATGCTGGGGCTTGAAAAGCGCCATTTGATCAGTATGGTTTTTAAGGAGCTTCTTATTTTTGGTTCCTTAACCTTGACAGCTGGTCTCGGCCTAGGAGCTCTCTTTGATAAGCTAATCTTTGCCCTTCTTCTGAAGCTGATGAAAATGAAAGTGGAGCTCGTTTCGACTTTCCAACCAATTGTCTTCATCCTAGTTCTCATCGTCTTTGGAGCTATCTTCCTAGGTCTGATTTTTATCAATGCCTTTCGTATTGCACGCATGAATGCCCTTCAGCTCTCTCGTGAGAAGGCCAGTGGTGAGAAAAAAGGACGTTTCTTAGGTGTCCAAACCATTCTAGGTCTGATTAGTTTGGGAGCGGGTTACTATCTAGCAGTAACAGTCGAAAACCCACTTTCTGCTGTTCTGATTTTCTTCGTAGCAGTTTTGTTAGTAATTTTGGGAACTTATCTTCTCTTCAATGCAGGGATTACAGTTTTCTTACAAATCTTAAAGAAAAACAAGCGTTATTATTACCAACCCAACAACATGATTTCCGTATCTAATCTCATTTTCCGTATGAAGAAAAATGCGGTTGGTCTGGCGACGATTGCTATTCTCTCAACCATGGTCTTAGTGACTATGTCTGCTGCAACAAGTATCTTTAAGGCATCAGAAAACTTCAAGAAGGTCATGAATCCACATGATTTTGGGATTACAGGACAGAATGTTGAAAAAGAAGATATCGAAAAACTCTTGAGCCAGTATGCTAGTGAAAAAGGATTGACTGTCACAAAGAAAGAAGTCCTTACATACAGTAACTTTGGTGTGGCAAATCAAGAAGGTACGAAATTGACAATTTTTGAGAAAGGTCAAAATCGTGTTCAACCGAAAACTATTTTTATGGTCTTTGACCAAAAAGACTATGAGAATATGACAGGACAGAAACTTGCACTTTCAGGTAAGGAAGTTGGATTGTTTGCTCAAAACAAGCAACTTCAAGATCAAAAAGAACTGACTCTGAATGACCAGACCTACACGATCAAAGAAGAAATCAAAAAAGATTTTATTCTTGAACATGTCCCAAATCAGTACAATATTCTAACTTCGGATTATAACTATTTGGTTGTTCCTGACTTGAAAGCCTTTCTTGACCAGCATCCTAATTCTTCCATCTTTAATCAATACTATGGTGGTATGAATGTAACGGCTAGTGAGGAAGAGCAGCTTAAAATTGCAGATGACTATTCAAAATTCGTTAACAACTTTAATAGAGAACTAAACAAAGAAGGAAGCTATGTTTACGGAAGCAATCTGGCTGATAGTAGTGCGCAGATGAGTGCTCTCTTTGGTGGAGTTTTCTTCATCGGTATCTTCCTCTCTATCATCTTTATGGTGGGAACGGTTCTTGTCATCTACTACAAACAAATCTCTGAAGGCTATGAAGATCGTGAACGCTTTATCATTTTGCAAAAAGTCGGTCTCGATCAAAAGCAAATCAAGCAAACCATCAATAAACAGGTCCTAACTGTTTTCTTCCTCCCATTGCTCTTTGCCTTCCTACACCTTGCCTTTGCCTATCATATGCTTAGCCTCATCCTAAAAGTAATTGGGGTGCTAGATGCGACCATGATGTTGACTGTCACTTTATCCATCTGTGCTATCTTCCTCATCGTCTATGTCTTAATCTTTATGATTACCTCAAGAAGCTATCGCAAGATTGTGCAAATGTAAAAAAAAGATACCTCGATATTCATCGAGGTATTTCTTTATCTTAAATGCTGAAGAGTTGTCCAAGCAGGTAAGTCACTCCCATGGTGAGAAGTCCGATACAGAGGTTACGGATCATGGCAGTTTTCGTAGGTGCCTTGCCTAGTTTAGCACTGGTATAGCCAGTGACGAGAAGGGAAAGGGCAACGATAAAAACAGTAGCAGGAATGCGATAATCACTTGGAAAGACAGTGATCGAAAGCATAGGAGGAAGACTTCCCAGTACAAAGGCGATAAAGCTAGAGATGGCAGCATGCCAAGGATTGGTAAATTCTTCGTACTCGATACCGTATTTTTCCTCGACCAAGGCTTTGAGTGGATTTTTTAAAAAGGCCTTGTTGGTCAAGAGTTGGGCGGACGTTTCACACTCACCATTTTGAAGGTAAGCAGCATAGAGGGATTGTTTTGCAGATTCGATATCCTTATCCAAGAGCAACTGTTCTCTAGCGACAGCGGCTTCTTCCGTGTCTTTCTGAGTCGATACAGAGACATATTCGCCACCTGCCATAGAAAAAGCACCAGCGAGGATAGCGGCCAATCCTGATAGAAAGATAATCCAGATATTGCTTGTCGCACTGGCAACACCGATAACGACTCCAGCGATGGAAATAATCCCATCATTGGCTCCCAGAACACCTGCGCGTAGGATATTGAGTCGGCCTGCAAAGTTTGCATCAATTTCATGTTTCATTTCTGTCATAGTCATCTCCTTTCTCTCCATTATAGAGAAAAGAATAGTGGAATACAAACTTTTTAAACTATCTGAAAAAAGTTCTACGATTCTAATTTTTAGGCCCTTTGAAGTTTCTCCGAAAAAGTAGTGCTATCCTACTGTACTGGACCTTTTTAAACTTATCTATGGTATAATAGAAGATAGATTTATCAATTGGAGAATGAAAGATTTTATGATTAAACTTGTAGCAACCGATATGGATGGAACCTTTCTAGATGGAGAGGGTCGGTTTGATATGAAACGCCTCAAAAACGTACTTGTTTCCTACAAGGAAAAAGGGATTTATTTTGCTGTGGCTTCAGGTCGCGGTATCTTATCCCTGAAAAAGTTGTTTGCGGATGTGCGTGATGAAGTGATTTTTATAGCTGAAAATGGGAGCTATGTTGAGTTTCATGGCGAGGATATGTATGAGGCTACTATGTCTCGGGATTTTTACTTGAGCACTTTTGAAGCTTTAAAGAAATCGCCCTATTTTGATGAAAGAAAAATGCTCTTGACTGGGAAAAAAGCTTGTTATGTTTTGGATACAGTGGATGAGACCTATCTGATGTTTAGCCGTCACTACAACGAAAACATTCAAAAAGTAGCGAGTTTGGAAGATATCACAGATGAGATTTTTAAATTCACTACGAACTTTACTGAAGAAACGATAGAAGTTGGTGAGGCCTGGGTCAACGAAAATGTTCCTGGTGTGAAAGCCATGACCACAGGTTTTGAATCCATCGATATTGTCTTGGACTACGTTGATAAGGGTATAGCTATTGTTGAGCTGGCAAAAAAACTGGGTCTGACCATGGATCAGGTTATGGCTTTTGGCGATAATCTCAATGACCTTCACATGATGCAGGTTGTTGGACACCCAATCGCTCCTGAAAATGCGCGACCAGAGATTTTAGAATTAGCAGAAGCAGTGATTGGCCACCATAAGAACCAATCAGTGATGGCTTATATGGAGGGCTTATAATGGCAGATATTAAATTGATTGCACTTGATTTGGATGGTACCTTACTGACAACAGATAAAAGGCTGACAGATCGTACCAAGGCGGTCCTCAAGGCTGCGCGTGATCGTGGCATCAAGGTCGTTCTGACAACAGGTCGTCCATTGAAGGCTATGGATTTCTTTCTCCATGAGCTAGGGACTGACGGTCAGGAGGATGAGTACACCATCACCTTTAATGGTGGTCTGGTACAGAAAAATACAGGAGAGATTCTCGATAAAACAGTCTTTTCAATCGACGATGTGGCACGCTTGTACGAGGAAACTGAAAAACTCGGACTTCCGTTAGATGCTATTTCAGAAGGAACCGTCTATCAAATCCAGTCTGACCAAGAAAGTCTCTATGCTAAGTTTAACCCAGCCCTGACTTTCGTACCTGTCGCTTTTGAAGATCTATCTAGTCAGATGACGTATAATAAATGCGTGACTGCCTTTGCCCAAGAACCTTTGGATGCAGCGATTCAACAGATTTCTCCAGACTTGTTTGACCAATATGAAATCTTCAAATCGCGTGAACTTTTATTGGAATGGTCGCCGAAAAACGTTCACAAGGCAACAGGTTTAGCGAAATTAATTAAACACTTGGGAATCGACCAAAGTCAAGTCATGGCTTGTGGGGACGAGGCCAATGACCTTTCCATGATTGAGTGGGCAGGTCTGGGAGTTGCCATGCAAAATGCTGTTCCAGCGGTTAAGGAAGTTGCCAATGTGATTACCCCTATGACCAACGACGAGGAAGCCGTTGCCTGGGCTATCGAAGAATACGTGCTAAAGGAGAACTAGAATATGGGATTATTTGACCGTTTATTCGGAAAAAAAGAAGAGCCGAAAATCGAAGATATCGTAAAAGAAGCTCTGGAAAATCTTGATTTGTCAGAAGAGGTTGAAGAAAACCAAACGGTAGTCGAAGAAACTTCTCAGGAAGAGACAACAAGAGACAAAGTGGAAGAAACACTTGCTCAAGAAGAAATTCCTCAGATCTCGACAGAAGAAGTTATTGAACCAGAAGCAGTCGAAGAAACTGCTCAGGAAGAGCTTGAGCTAGAATCTGATGAACTGGAACGATTCCAAGAGACGGAAGAAGCTCTAGAAGAAGAGAACCAAGAAACTGTAGAGTTCGAAGAAGGGTTAGCTACTGAAGTAGTAGAAGAAGAACTTCCTCAGGTTGAAGAAACCGTACAGGAAAAATATGACCGCAGTCTCAAGAAAACCCGTACGGGATTCGGAGCTCGTTTGAATGCTTTCTTTGCCAACTTCCGTTCTGTCGATGAAGAATTCTTCGAGGAATTGGAAGAACTGCTCATCATGAGTGACGTCGGTGTGCAGGTCGCTTCAAACTTAACAGAAGAACTACGTTATGAAGCCAAACTCGAAAATGCTAAGAAGCCTGACGCACTTCGTCGTGTCATTATCGAGAAATTGGTTGAACTCTATGAGAAGGATGGCAACTACGATGAACAAATCCATTTCCAAGATGGTTTGACAGTTATGCTCTTTGTTGGAGTCAATGGTGTTGGGAAAACAACTTCTATCGGGAAATTGGCTCATCGCTACAAACAAGCTGGCAAGAAAGTCATGCTGGTTGCGGCAGATACCTTCCGTGCGGGTGCAGTGGCCCAGCTAGCTGAATGGGGCCGTCGTGTGGATGTTCCTGTTGTGACGGGGCCTGAAAAGGCTGATCCAGCAAGCGTGGTCTTTGATGGGATGGAACGTGCTGTAGCAGAAGGGATTGATATTCTCATGATTGATACAGCAGGTCGTCTGCAAAACAAGGACAACCTTATGGCCGAGTTGGAAAAGATTGGCCGTATTATCAAGCGTGTCGTTCCAGAAGCACCTCATGAAACCTTCCTGGCACTCGATGCGTCAACTGGACAGAACGCCTTGGTACAAGCTAAGGAATTTTCTAAGATAACACCATTGACTGGAATTGTTTTGACTAAAATTGACGGAACTGCCCGGGGTGGTGTTGTTCTGGCTATCCGCGAAGAACTCAATATCCCTGTAAAATTGATCGGTTTCGGTGAAAAAATTGATGATATCGGGGAATTTAACTCAGAAAACTTTATGAAAGGTCTCTTAGAAGGCTTGATTTAATACAAAATAAATATCCTGCAATTCAATCTTGCAGGATATTTTTGCTATTCTAAACGGCCATCTTCACGATAGGCGATATCTGGTTGCCAGGTCCATTTAGCTCCATACTTTTCAAGTAAGTCAAAGCTAGCTTGTGGCCCCATGCTTCCAGCTTTATAGTCATGAAGTGGAGCACCGTTTTCAGCCCAGAGCTCTTCGATACGGTCAATCAATTTCCAAGAAGCACTTACCTCATCCCAGTGGCTAAAATTGGTTGAGTTGTTGTTCAAGACATCGTAGATTAATTTCTCGTAAGGATCTGGTGAGGCTCCAGTAGCAGTAGCATCTGTACGGTAATCCAGAGAGCTTGGAGCCAGGTTAAATTCTTCACCGACTTGCTTACCATTGAGGCTAAGAGAGAATCCTTCAGTTGGTTGAATATAGATGGTCAAGATATTTGGCGCTAATGGTTCTCCAAAGATAGAGTCCATTTGCTTAAAGACGATATTGACATGAGTCCCTTTTTCAGTCAGACGTTTCCCTGTACGGAAGAAGAAAGGAACACCACGGAAGCGATCGCTGTCTACAAAGAAGGCACCAGATGCGAAAGTTTCTGTTGTGGATTCAGGATCGACATTTGGCTCGCTACGATAGGAAATGTATTTCATGCCATCGATTTTACCAGAGCGATATTGACCACGGATAAACTGTTCTTTCAGTTCTTCCTCAGTTGGATGATAGAGGTTTTTAAAGACCTTTATCTTTTCAGCACGAATCTCATCCTTTGTAAAGCTAGCTGGTTTGTCCATGGCTAGAAGAGAGAGAAGTTGGAGAGTATGGTTTTGCACCATATCACGAAGGGCACCAGATTGATCGTAGTAGCCGCCACGTTCTTCTACACCCAATCGTTCCGCAAAGGTAATCTGAACATTATCGATGTGTTCGCGATTCCAAACATTCTCAAAGATCATGTTGGCAAAACGAACAGCAAAGATACTCTGAATCATCTCTTTACCTAGGTAATGGTCGATACGGTAGATTTGCTCCTCATCAAAGGCTGCAAGGAGATCTTCATTGAGTTTGCTAGCTGTTTCGCAGTCTGTACCAAATGGTTTCTCAACGATCAAGCGCTCAAAACCTTTACCATCAACAATGTTTTCAGATTTGAGGTGCTTGGCAATGGTTCCAAAGAACTGAGGTGCCATAGACAAGAAGAAGAGCTTATTGTGTTCAGCTTGGTATTTTTCATTTAGCTCAGCTTGTAATTGACGCAAAGCAATGTAATGTTCCGTATCATTCACATCATGGCTTTGATAGTAGAAGTGGCTAGCAAATTCTTGGGCTTGCTCGGTACTATCTGCCAAATCAAGGATGGACTCGACTACTACAGATTCAAAATATTCCTTACTCCAAGGTCTACGAGCTGTTCCGATAACAGCAAAATGCTCAGAGAGATTGCCTGATTTATAGAGTCTGAAAAGGGAAGGGTAGAGTTTGCGTTTAGCTAAATCTCCACTCGCACCGAAAATTGTAACAATAACCTTTGATGACATCTAGCTACCTAATTTCTATATTTTTTCCTAGTTGGACTAGGGATGAGATTTCCTCATTTTCATAGTTTTTATTTTATCATAATTTTCAAAAAAAACAAAAAATCCAATACGCAATTTAAAAACTGTAAGGAGAACCTTACAGTTTTGTTTTATACATTTAAGACCTTGTCCAAGAACTCTTTTAGACGAGGGTGTTGCGGGTTGTCAAAGATTTGATCTGGAGTTCCATCTTCTAGGAATTCACCATCAGCCGTAAAGATAACACGGTTGGCTACCTGGCGAGCAAATCCCATCTCATGGGTTACGATAATCATGGTCATACCTTGTTCCGCCAATTCCTTCATGACATTCAGTACATCTCCAACCATTTCAGGGTCCAGAGCGGAAGTTGGCTCATCAAAGAGCATGATATCAGGATTCATGGCAAGTCCACGAGCGATAGCTACACGCTGTTTCTGACCGCCTGAAAGGCTATCTGGGTTGGCATTAGCTTTATCTGCAAGACCGACTTTCTCCAGCAACTCCATCCCCAATTTTTCAGCTTCTTCTTTGGTCATCCGTTTGTGTTCAATAGGTGCAAAAGTGATATTTTCTAGGACGGACATGTGAGGAAAGAGGTTGAAGTGTTGGAAGACCATTCCGACGTTTTCGCGAACATGGTCGACATTGGTTGATTTTTCAGTCAAATCATAACCATTCACTGTGATGTGGCCACTCGTTACCTCCTCGAGAAGGTTAAGGCTACGGAGGAAAGTGGATTTACCAGAACCAGAAGGACCGATGATGCAGACAACATCTCCTTCATAGAATTTAGTTGTAATTCCTTTTAAAACTTCGTTTTTTCCATAATACTTATGCAAATCATTTACATCAATTTTTAGTTTTGCCATTAACGAATCCTCTTTTCTAAGCGTTTCGCTAGTCTAGTCAAAAGCGTGATAATTACAAGATAGAAGATAGCAAGGATTGCATACATCTTGAAACTTTGGTAGTTACGGGCGATGATGATCTTACCAGTTTGGAAAAGTTCCACCAGACCGATAGCAGACACGATGGTTGTATCTTTGAGAGCGATAACGAATTGGTTGACAAAGTTTGGCAACATCAATTTAGTCGCTTGTGGCAAGATAATCTTACGCATGGTTTTTCCATAAGAGATACCTAGACTGCGGCTGGCTTCCATTTGACCAACTGGAACGGCTTGGATCCCACCACGAACAATTTCAGCGATATAAGCTGCCGCATTGAGTGAGAGAGCGATAGTACCAGCTACAAAGTCATTGATTGGACTTTGTTGGCCTGTGATCGACTCGATGAAGTTTGGAATACCCCAGAAGATGAAGGCTGCAAGAATCATCAATGGGATACCGCGAATAACATCAACGAAAATCTCAGAGATTAGACGAAGAGATTTGTATGGGCTAACGCTAAACATACCAAAGATAATCCCGATGACAATGGCAATTGCAAATGAAATAAGCGCTAGAGCAAGAGTGATTCCAAGTCCACTAAGAAGTTGTTTGTAGTTATTTTGAAGCAAGCCCCAGATAGTTGTTTCGTCAACCGTACTTGTAGAGTCAGTTGAAGTTTCGCTGGCTAGATACTTGTCAAGAATCTTTTGGAATTCTCCGTTAGCTTTGAGGTTCGCAAGTCCGTTATTGAACATCTGGATCAATTCAGGGTTTGTTCCTTTTTTAACCGCAAAGGCTGTTTCACCGATTGGAGTTCCAGCGATTGGAGTTTTCAATTTTTGCCCTTGGCTGATAGAATATTTGAGAACTGGCTCATCATCCATCACGGCATCAATAGATCCAGTATTTAGACTGTCATACATTGATGCGCCATCTGCAAAGGTTTTAATCTTATAGCCGTATTTGCTTTGGTTCTCAGTAAGGAAGGTTTGAGAGGCAGTTCCGTTTTTAACACCGACAGTTTTATCCTTGAGGTCTTCATAAGAAGCAATTGTGCTTGATTCTTTCACACCGAGAATCGTATTTGCTGTGTAGTATGATTCTGAGAAGTCAAAGGTTTCCTTACGGGCATCTGTTACAGACATACCAGCAATGATACCATCTGCTTGTCCTGCTTGAACAGCACTGATTGCTGCGTCAAATCCTGGGTTGGTAATTTCAATTTCAAAACCTTGGTCTTTGGCAATGGCCTTGATGAGGTCCATATCAATACCAGTGTATTGATTGCTTGAATTTTGAAAGACGAATGGGGCAAAAGATGAGTCGCTGGCAATAATGTACTTGCTTTTCACTGGAGTAGCTTTTTGTCCAGCAGCAGTAGTTGTCGTTGGGCTTGCCGTAGTTGTAGAAGCTGTCCATTTTTGGATGATTTGCTCCAAGCTACCATCCTTCTTCATTTGGGCTAGGGCTTCATTAAACTCGGTAACCAAGTGTTCATACTTGCTCCCTTTCTTGACACCAAAGGCAAAGCTTCCAACAGCCTCACCATCCATATTGATGCTGAGATCTTGTCCTTGGTTAATCGCATACTCAATAACAGGTTTATCATCCATGATGGCATTTACAGCACCAGCACTTAGACTGTTATTCATCAAATCACCTGTATCAAAGGTTTTAATAGAGAAACCGTATTTATCTTTGATACTTTCGAGGAAACGTTGAGCGGCAGTTCCGTTCTTAACTCCAACTGTTTTGCCGCTAAGTTCCTCATATTTGGTGATTTTATTTGCCTTTGTGGTAGCAATGACAACTTTTGTATCATAATAAGTATCAGACATGGTAAAGACATTTTCACGTTCTTTTGTTTTTGTCATACCTGCCATAATAGCATCTGCTTGACCTGACTGCACCGCATTTACAGCTGCATCAAAGCCAGGATAAGACATTTGGATGTTCCATCCTTTGATTTCTGCGACTTTATTGATAATATCAACATCAATCCCTTTATAGGTTTGATCTGAATCTTTAAACTCAAAAGGTGCGTAAGCTGTATCAGACACAATCTTAACAGTATCAGCTTTTGCCATACCTAGTGAGAAAATGGGAAATAAAATGAGCAAACATGCTAGTATTTTTTTCTTCATTTTTAGTCTCCTTTTCCGAATATTTTCCCATTATATCAGAAAATGAATGAAAAGGCAAATTTTATGGATTTTATGTAAGAAAATGTGACATAGAATCCTTGCTCTCATCAACCTAGAGAAGAGTCTGAAAAGTAAATTTATGGTAAAATAGAAGGATAGAAAAATGCAGATGAGGCAATCATGATTAATAGAATTACAGATAATAAATTTAAACTAGTATCAAAATATGAACCTTCAGGAGATCAACCCCAAGCGATTGAGCAGTTGGTTGACAATATCGAGGGTGGAGAAAAGGCTCAGATTCTGATGGGGGCGACGGGTACAGGGAAGACCTATACCATGAGTCAGGTCATTTCCAAAGTCAATAAACCAACTTTGGTCATTGCCCATAACAAAACCCTAGCTGGTCAGCTCTATGGGGAGTTTAAGGAATTTTTCCCTGAAAATGCTGTTGAGTACTTCGTATCCTACTATGATTATTACCAACCCGAGGCCTATGTTCCTTCGAGTGATACCTATATTGAGAAGGATAGCTCAGTCAATGATGAGATTGACAAGCTCCGTCACTCAGCGACTTCAGCCCTTCTGGAGCGCAATGATGTCATCGTCGTGGCTTCTGTCTCTTGTATCTATGGTTTGGGTTCGCCAAAGGAATATGCTGATAGTGTCGTTAGTCTCCGTCCAGGTCTGGAGATTTCTCGTGACAAACTCTTGAATGACTTGGTGGATATTCAGTTTGAACGCAATGATATTGATTTCCAACGGGGAAGATTTCGCGTTCGCGGGGATGTGGTGGAGATTTTCCCAGCTTCTCGTGATGAACACGCTTTTCGAGTAGAGTTTTTCGGAGATGAGATTGACCGTATCCGTGAGGTTGAGGCTTTGACAGGTCAGGTATTGGGAGAAGTGGATCATTTGGCGATCTTCCCTGCCACTCACTTTGTGACCAATGACGACCACATGGAAGTTGCCATTGCCAAGATTCAGGCAGAGTTGGAGGAGCAGTTAGCTGTCTTTGAGAAGGAAGGCAAACTGCTAGAAGCACAACGCTTGAAACAACGGACAGAGTATGATATCGAAATGCTACGTGAGATGGGTTATACAAATGGGGTTGAGAACTACTCACGCCACATGGATGGTCGTAGTGAAGGAGAGCCTCCTTATACGCTTCTCGACTTTTTCCCAGATGATTTCTTGATCATGATTGATGAAAGTCACATGACCATGGGGCAAATCAAGGGCATGTATAATGGAGACCGTTCGCGTAAGGAAATGCTAGTTAATTATGGTTTCCGTTTACCTTCTGCCCTAGACAACCGTCCTCTTCGTCGGGAAGAGTTTGAGAGTCATGTGCATCAGATTGTTTACGTTTCAGCGACACCAGGCGACTATGAAAATGAACAGACCGAGACAGTGATTGAGCAAATTATTCGTCCGACAGGTCTTTTGGACCCTGAAGTGGAAGTCCGTCCAACTATGGGACAGATTGATGACCTCCTAGGTGAAATCAATGCCCGTGTTGAAAAGAATGAACGTACCTTTATCACAACCTTGACCAAGAAGATGGCAGAAGACTTGACTGACTACTTCAAAGAAATGGGCATCAAGGTCAAGTATATGCACTCGGATATCAAGACCTTGGAACGGACAGAGATTATCCGCGACCTACGCTTGGGTGTTTTTGATGTCTTGGTCGGAATCAATTTGCTCCGTGAAGGGATTGACGTACCTGAAGTAAGTTTGGTTGCTATTCTAGATGCTGACAAGGAAGGTTTCCTTCGTAACGAACGTGGCCTCATCCAGACCATTGGACGTGCTGCCCGTAATAGCGAAGGACATGTCATCATGTATGCGGACACGATGACTCAGTCTATGCAACGTGCCATCGATGAAACGGCCCGCCGTCGGAAAATCCAGATGGCCTATAATGAAGAACATGGTATTGTACCACAAACCATTAAGAAAGAAATCCGTGATCTTATTGCCGTGACCAAGGCAGTTGCCAAGGAAGAGGACAAGGAAGTCGATATCAATAGCCTCAACAAACAAGAACGCAAGGAACTCGTCAAAAAACTCAAAAAACAAATGCAAGAAGCCGTCGAAGTGCTTGATTTTGAACTGGCAGCTCAGATACGTGACATGATGTTGGAAGTGAAGGCGTTAAACTGAAAAAATTATAAAGAAATAGAAATATATAGAGAGACATAATATGACAGCAAAAAAAACTAAACACATAGGCATTGAATGTTGTAGAATTCTAGCTATGTTGATGATTTGCAACTTACATGTTTTGGGTATGGGAGGAATTTTGGAGAAAGTTGATAGTCAAAAAGATTTTTACTATATTTTTGCCAATTTTTTAGAAGCTTTCTCATATTCAGCTGTAAATATTTATATTTTAATCAGTGGGTATGTCGGTCTTTATTCACAATTTAGTTATAAAAAAATGTTTAGTTTTTGGATACAGATTATTTTCTATACTATTTCAATTACTTTTGTATTTGCTATTTTTTCAAAATCATCTGTTAACTTAAGTGATTGGTTTTCAGCTTTAACTCCAATAAGTCATGGACAGTATTGGTATATGAGTTGCTATTTTGGTTTAGTCTTAATAGCACCATTTTTGAATCAAGCAGTGTTGACATTGAAAAAAGAACAATTGCTTCCAATTGTTAGTGGAGCATTTATATACTTTTCTGTCATACCTACAGTATTTAAACAAGATATTCTGGGCTTGTGGGGTGGATATAGTGTATTATGGATGATTCTTTTGTACACTATAGGAGCAATAATTAGAAAATCAAATTATGAAAGTCGTTTTCAAATACGTAATGTTAGTGGATTCATTTTATTTCTAACTAGTTTAACTTTTATATTGTGCTGGTTTGGTTTTGAACAGTGGAGAAGTTATATTTCTCCTACGGTCACACTGCAAGGAATAGCAATATTTTTACTCTTCTTGAATATTAAAGATATTCCCTTAACTTTTAAGAGACTAGTTCTTTTAATATCTCCACTAACTTTGGGGGGTTATCTGTTTCATGTACATCCTCTTATTTTTAGAAGAATTATACCAACCATCCATACTTTAGTTGAAGAACAAGAATTTCCCATTTTTGTCATTATGATTCTAGTTATGACACTGGCCCTGTTCTTTTCTGGCGCTATGATTGAGTATTTTAGAAATAAATTAATGGCGTATATTCTTACTTTAATAAAGAGTGTTAAAAATCTTAAACAGACTTAAAACTTTATTGTCTTATTAAAATAGGAGCAAGACGCATTAAAATATACACTTCACTGAGAACTTAAGGTTTACTGAACTTATCCGTGATCTAATCGCCGTGACTAAGGCAGTTGCCAAGGAAGAGGACAAGGAAGTCGATATTAATAGCCTTAATAAACAGGAACGTAAAGAACTTGTTAAGAAACTAGAAAAACAAATGCAGGAAGCCGTCGAAGTGCTTGACTTTGAACTAGCAGCTCAGATCCGAGATATGATGCTGGAAGTCAAGGCGTTGGGTTAGATAGGAGAAAATGAATGAAAATTTTAGTCATCAATGGACATCCTGACAAGGGAAGTTTCTGTCAAGAAATTTTTCGAACGATTGTAGAAAATATTGACTCAAATCATCATGAGCTTGAATCTATTAATCTAAATGAGATAGATTTTGATCCCGTATTACGTTATGGTTATCGAAAACGGATGGAAGAGGACTCTTTCATACTTCGCTCTCAGGAATTAATCCAGTGGGCAGATCATTTCATTTTTGTTTATCCAATTTGGTGGAGTAGTATGCCTAGTTTATTGAAGGGTTGGATCGATCGTGTTTTCACGCCAGGAATTGCTTACTCTGCCAATAATAAAGGAAGTTTTATTTGGAACTACTTAAGAGGTCAGCAGTTTAAAAAGTTACTAAAAGGAAAAACAGCCAGTATTTACGCAACATCAATGGCACCAACATGGTGGTACAAAGTATTTTCAGGTCCTATCAATATCCCAGACAGTTATGGAATATCAGTATTAAAGAATGCTGTCCTAAATCACTGCGGTATTAAAACAAAGAAAGTTTCAATTTTGGGTGAGTTAGGGCGTGAGGTGAATACAAATTCTATAAGACAAAAATATCTGCAAAAAGTTGCTGAGGAAGTCAAGGCGTTGGATTAGGAAAAAGTATGGTTTATTTAAGAAAACTAATTGAAGAAGATTTGGTGTCTTTGTGGGAAATTGCTTATTCACAATCTAATCCAATTTGGAAACAGTATGATGCTCCCTATTATGACGATTATCAGCATTTTCCTAATTTTCAAGAATTTAAACTACAAAAATCAGAATCTACTCTAAACAACTCAAATCGCCTTGGTATTTTTGTTGATGATAAATTAGTTGGGACTGTTTCGCGCTACTGGGTATGTAAACAAACAAGATGGATGGAATTGGGGATTTGTATTTATGATAACAAATTTTGGAACTCTGGCATTGGAAAAGCTGCTATGCTACAATGGATAGATCGGACATTTAAGGATTACTTGGTGTTGGAGCATCTTGGTTTGACAACTTGGTCAGGAAATCTTGGTATGGTAAAACTTGCTGAAAAATTAAGAATGAAAAAAGAAGCTCATATTCCAAAAGTTCGTTATTACCAAGGCAAATATTTTGATAGTATTAAATATGGTATTCTGAGAGAAGAATGGAGAAAAATAAATGAACCTAACTATCAAACAAATGGTAACTCCTGAAGAGATAGAAAGCAAGTCTCTCGTTCATTGGCAAACGTGGAGAGAGGCTTATGATGACCTTTTACCTGCAGAATTTCAGGAGACGATGACATTAGAAAGATGTCGATTTTTTAGTCAAAAATATCCAGAAAATACATTGATCGCGATGGATGGCATGAAGGTAGTTGGTTTTATCAGTTATGGAAACTTTCGTGATGAGACTATCCAAGCTGGTGAGATCATTGCCTTATATGTTTTAAAAGACTATTATGGAGAAGGTATTGCTCAGAAGTTAATGAAGGAAGCTCTGACGACTCTTGAACAGTTCTCTGAAATATTTTTATGGGTATTAAAAGAGAATAAGCGAGCCATTGATTTCTATCAAAAAATGGGTTTTACTTTTGATGGGCAAGAAAAAATACTTGACCTTGGAAAACCTATCACTGAAATTAGAATGGTACGTAAGAAATCCTCAAAATCTGAGAGTTAAATACTGGTAGAATTGCGATTTTGTTTTCAGATTACGCAATGAACAAACAATCATGTTTTAGATTATATTATAAATAGAGGGAAGTTATTATGAATTTGAAAGAGACGAAGTATAAGAAGTCATCAGGCTTAGATTCTGTTCGTTTTTGGTTACAAGGGCATCGATTTGTCAAATTTATGCTTGATATGTTCTTTTATATCATATTGTTCCTAGTTATAGAATTTACAACATCACAAAACAAAAGCCTTCCAGCTGATTTTCGGTACAGAGAACTCCTATTTCCCTTGCAATTGAATCTTTTTATCTTGGGTAATAGGTTCTATGCTCTCTTTTTGTCAGTGAAAACTGAAAAAGAAAGGACCCTTAAAAGATTTTGTGAACCCTTTATTTATATCAATATCCTTAGCTTCATTTTTCAACTGATTGGCGTGAGAAAAAGAGGAAGAGTTGTTCTATCACCTTTGTTTTCACTGGAGTCATCCTATATCTGGTTTCCTATTGTCGTCTACCTTCTAGTCTTGATGTTAACTTTGGCAATCTTCTTTCTCTCTAAAGGTTCAAAAAAAGGAGTAGATGAAAATGAAGATGAGTAGACAAATGAAGTACAAGACAAAAGAAAAGCCTTCTTGGACTAAAAGGATTTTTCTTTGGATGGAAAGGCACAGAAGGATTGGTCAACTTTTGGATACGAGTGTATTATTTGGATCTATGTTTGTATCATTTCTTGCCGCCTCTTACATTAGTTACCTATTACCGAACATAAACTATCTTTCCCCCTTAAGCTTCAATCTTATCCTTCTGATCTTATCAACCTATTTCCTTGTCTTTCGTTTTAGTAGTGATAAACTTCAGAAATGGCGTTACTTTTCATGGGGATTTATTGGGTTCAATGGTCTTCTTTTTCCCTTTCATCTCTTGGTAGGTCTGAATTGGCTAGGACGTCGTAAGTCAACGAATTTCCCTCCTATAATTTCTATGGATCCAGCATATGTCTGGGTTCCTATTGTAAGTTATCTCTTTTTCTTTTTCTTGGGGCTGGGCATTCTGCTTTTGATTATACAGAAAGAAAAGAGAAGAAGGAGGCGAAAATGGAACGAAAGATTAAGAAACCAAAGAAGATCAAACAAAAGAACAGAAAAATGAGAAAAATCCATAAAAAGGATTCTTTGATAGCTCACGTCCAATTGTGGATGGGAAGGCATCCAAAGCTTGCTTCTTTTATGGATGGTGGCATAATATTATTTTCTATTTTTGGTATCATGTATGTGTTGTTCGGGACGTCACTTATCCCAAAACCATATCAGGAAATGTCCTATGTCTTGCCAATTATTATGAATTTTGTCTTTTTGGTGCACACACTCTATCAAGGTATTTTTAGAGATGGTTTTAGCAATAAGGATTCAGTACAAGAATTTTTAGAACCTTTTCTATACATAAATGGACCTATTTTTCTTCTCCACTTAATTGTTGGGGTGAAAGGGAGAAATGTTAAAAAAATTCCTTCCCTATTATCTGTTGATTATCGCTACATCTGGCTTCCAATTGCTACTTATCTAATCTTTTTCTTTATTCCAGCGATAGTGATAGTGATTTTGAAATATAATGGCAAAAAGAGGAAAAATCATGACAAAAGAAAATCTAGTTAAGTTATTTTCATTTAAAAACCTCTATCTGGTCTTGCTGACTTTTATGGTTCTTCATTTGGTGTTGTTAGTTTTTGGTCTATCCTTTACTCCAATTTTGTGGAATAGTTGGTTTTTCATTCTTTGTTTGACCTGCTTAATCCATCCCTGGAGAATCTTTTATAGAATAAGAGATTTTCAATGGTACCACCTTATTTTTCAAATATTTAGTGGATTGGTGGCACTTTATCTTTGGTTTGCAGCATTTTTTGCTTTGTCAATTATGTCGGATCCAGCCATTCCCATCAATATAGACTATCACATACAAGATAAAGAAATCACCATTGTTAGAGGTTTTTTGGCCCGTACTACTTATGAACATCACGAGTTGATTAATCCATTCATCATGAAATCTGATATCAAGTTCGAAAAAGGCATATAACAACTTAGAAAGCGAGCAAATCTATGTCCCGTGCGCAAGCAACCATTTTAACCAACATCTGTCTAATCGAAGATCTAGAAAATAAGCGAGTAGTCATGCAATATCGCTCTCCTGAAAATAATCGCTGGTCCGGATATGCCTTTCCAGGAGGACATGTTGAGAATGGCGAGGCCTTTGCCGAGTCTGTCATTCGTGAGATTTATGAAGAAACAGGTTTAACGATTCAGAATCCCCAACTAGTCGGCATTAAAAATTGGCCCTTAGATACAGGTGGGCGCTACATCGTCGTTTGCTATAAAGCGACAGAGTTTACTGGAAATCTCCAATCCTCAGAGGAAGGAGAGGTATCTTGGGTGCAAAAAGACCAGATTCCAAACTTGGATCTGGCCTATG
>NZ_JBFNFF010000006.1:0-91771 GCF_040888325.1 Streptococcus jiangnanensis
ATCATGATGTCGTAGGTTCGAGTCCTACTGGCGGAGTATAAATCAAAACGTTCAACTGAGCGTTTTTTTATTTATAAATATGGTGGACTGTTGAAATTTCAAATTTTAATTTTTAAATCTGTAATTACCTCTTTATTTTATTTTTAGTTCGTTTAGCTTTAAATTCTTCTTTTACAGGATTTGAAGCTTTTTTAGTTCCTTTTTTTGTTAGACTAGTGTTAATAATAAGAAAGGAATTTTTTATATGCTTCAAAATTTTTATGATCGAACATTTGTTTTTTTGAAATTAGTTGAACAAGAATATGCCTCTTTAGGCCAGAGTTGTTCAGAGTGGGAATCACTTCATCTTCGTTTTTTACTATATTACTTAATCCGATTTAAAATTAAAAGTGATAGGGACTTTTCTCTATATCACTTTAGAACAGCTTATCGTCTATATCTAGAGAAATTACTGCAAGGTGGTACAACTCTTATCCAATAGGAAGCATCTATATCATAATTACGAACGATTGTTGTAGTTAGTTTTTAAAAAATATAGAATTAGCTTATAATCAAAGGCTTCGGTATTCAGAAATGAAAGAATTTCCAAATCTTTTCTACTGTTTCTTCTTGATAAAATAGTGTTTTTTTCTTATAATAAATTGTAAGATATAATTGCGGGTGAAATTCCTGCCATGTATATGAGAAAGGACGAGCTCCTAGTAGCTCAGACGAATTTTATTATGACTTCAGTTGTTGTTGTAGGTACCCAGTGGGGTGATGAAGGTAAAGGGAAAATTACAGATTTTCTTTCAGCTAATGCAGAGGTAATTGCTCGTTATCAAGGTGGTGATAATGCTGGTCACACGATTGTGATTGATGGTAAGAAATTTAAGTTGCACTTGATTCCATCTGGAATTTTCTTTCCTGAAAAAATCTCTGTTATTGGGAATGGAATGGTCGTGAACCCAAAATCCCTTGTGAAAGAGTTGAGCTATCTTCATGAGGAAGGTGTGACAACTGATAATCTACGTATCTCTGATCGTGCGCATGTTATTTTGCCTTATCATATTGAGTTGGATCGCTTGCAGGAAGAAGCTAAGGGTGACAATAAGATTGGTACTACAATCAAGGGAATCGGTCCAGCATATATGGACAAGGCTGCTCGTGTTGGAATTCGTATTGCGGATCTTTTGGATAAGGATATTTTCCGTGAACGTTTGGAACGCAATCTTGCGGAAAAGAATCGTTTGTTTGAAAAATTATATGATAGCACCCCTATTTCAGTTGATGATATTTTTGAAGAGTATTATGAATATGGTCAACAAATCAAGCAATACGTGACAGATACATCCGTTATCTTGAACGATGCACTTGATAATGGCAAACGTGTGCTGTTTGAAGGTGCGCAAGGTGTTATGCTAGATATCGACCAAGGTACGTATCCATTTGTTACGTCGTCAAACCCTGTCGCTGGTGGTGTGACAATTGGGTCTGGTGTTGGCCCAAGTAAGATTGACAAGGTTGTAGGTGTATGTAAAGCCTACACAAGTCGTGTAGGAGACGGACCTTTCCCAACGGAATTATTTGATGAAGTGGGAGATCGCATCCGTGAAGTAGGTCATGAATACGGTACAACAACTGGTCGTCCACGTCGTGTGGGTTGGTTTGACTCAGTTGTGATGCGTCACAGCCGCCGTGTATCTGGGATTACCAATCTTTCATTGAACTCTATCGATGTTTTGAGTGGTTTGGATACTGTGAAAATCTGTGTGGCCTATGATCTTGATGGTCAACGTATTGATTACTATCCTGCTAGTCTTGAGCAGTTGAAACGCTGCAAGCCAATCTATGAGGAATTGCCAGGTTGGTCAGAAGACATCACTGGAGTCCGTAATTTGGAAGATCTTCCTGAGAATGCGCGTAATTATGTTCGTCGTGTAAGTGAGTTGGTTGGTGTTCGTATCTCAACTTTCTCAGTAGGTCCCGGTCGTGAACAAACTAATATTTTAGAAAGTGTTTGGTCATAGGAGATTTTTAAGATTAGTTTAAGACAGGTTGGGTATACTATAGACAGTTACAAGAAGACCTCCTAACTTGTTGTAACAAATATCCTAAACTTTTCTTTTTCATAATAATCTCCCTATAAAGTCACCGAATTCGGTGGCTTTTTTTGTGTTGAGAAACATGGTATAATGATAGAATTGATAGCTAGGAAGAGAGAAGAGATGAATTACACGCTTGAAGAAAAAGAAGCTTTTATGAGAGAGGCCTTAAAAGAGGCAGAAATTGCTTTAGAACATGATGAAATCCCGATTGGTTGTGTAATTGTCAAGGACGGAAAAATCATTGGGAGAGGACACAATGCGCGAGAGGAGTTGCAACGGGCAGTCATGCATGCGGAAATTATGGCCATAGAGAATGCTAATTTGAGCGAAGAGAGTTGGCGTTTGCTCGATTGTACGCTTTTTGTGACCATTGAGCCTTGTGTTATGTGTAGTGGGGCAATTGGTCTCGCACGGATTCCAAACGTGGTCTACGGGGCTAAAAACCAGAAATTTGGAGCTGCTGGAAGCTTATATGATATTTTGACAGATGAGAGGCTCAATCACCGTGTGGATGTTGAAACAGGTGTTTTAGAGAATGAGTGTGCAGCGATTATGCAAGACTTTTTCCGAAATCGACGTAAAAAATAATTTCTCTTTAAAAACCGAGGGGAATGTGGTATAATAAATAGTGGAGCAACAGTTCTGCGTGAAGCGGGTCAGGGGAGGAATCCAGCAGCCCTAAGCGATGTGAATTGTGTGCTCTTTTTTCGTGCTTTTTTCGAATAAATAAGATAAAATAGCCTAGAATAAATGATTATAGAAAAGAGAAAAATATGAAAATTCGTGGTTTTGAATTGGTTTCGAGTTTTACAGACGAAAATTTATTGCCGAAACGAGAGACAGCTCACGCGGCTGGTTATGATTTAAAGGTTGCGGAACGCACTGTGATTGCTCCAGGAGAGATTGTTTTGGTTCCGACAGGGGTTAAGGCCTATATGCAGCCGACAGAGGTGCTCTATCTCTATGACCGTTCATCAAACCCTCGTAAGAAAGGCTTGGTCTTGATTAACTCAGTTGGGGTCATTGATGGGGATTATTATGGAAATCCTGGGAATGAAGGCCATATCTTTGCTCAGATGAAAAATATTACTGACCAAGAAGTGATTCTTGAAGTTGGAGAACGTGTGGTTCAGGCTGTCTTTGCGCCTTTCTTAATTGCGGATGGAGACGAGGCAGACGGCGTGCGAACTGGTGGATTTGGATCGACAGGGCACTAAGATGAAGATTATTTTTGTACGTCACGGGGAGCCAGATTATCGTGTGTTAGAGGAGCATGCTTATTCCGGATTTGGAATGGATCTAGCTCCCTTATCTGAGAAGGGAAGGAAACAGGCTCAGGACCTTTGCCAAAATCCCTTGTTCCAATCAGCTGATCTGCTAGTAGCTTCTTCAGTGACACGAGCTTTAGAAACGGCTTCTTATCTTGCTAGTGCTATTGGATTTCCTTTGAGAGTGGAGCCATTATTGCATGAATGGCAAGTCTATGAAAGTGGCGTAGAGAATTTTGAAAAAGCTCGTACTCTGTTTCTAGAAAATAATGGCTCCTTACCTCCTAATAGTCCTATTCAATATGAGACAGCTGAGGAAGTGAGGTCTCGGTTTCTAAAATCTATGCGCAAGTATCGAGACTATCAGTCAGTCGTTGTTGTCACTCATCGAATGCTCATGCGCCAATTTGTACCAGACGAGAAGATTGATTTTTGCCAAGTGATTGAGTGTGAGATAGAGATATAGATATGGAAAGAAGAATAATGAATGAGCTATAAGGATTTTCAAGCTTTTACTGCCGAGAATTGTCTAGGGTATAAGAAGATTTATGAGATTAGTATTGGAGGATTTCTTTACCTAGCATTTCTCCCTGATGCCTATCATGAAATTCTGTGTATTTCTTCAGACTACATGTCAATCATTGATAGCGAAAATGGGCAAGTAACACCAATAGACGGAGATTACGATGAGGTAGAGTTAGTAGCCATGTGTGAGGGCTGTGATTCTCCCATTTCTATTGCGGGACAATATGGTGGAAGTCTCCCTTTGGACAATGGGGAAGATATCCGAGTGACAATGGAAAAAGATCAATCTGGGAAGTATCCGATTTTAACCATTTTTTGGGAAAAGGATAAAGAAACTAGGGTACAAATTTATAAAGGTTATTTACCGTATATTTTTGGTTTTAGTCCGGATGGAGAGTATTATGCTTATGCAGATGATGGCGGATTGACTGTTTTAAAGAAAGATAGTTGATAGCGTGAAAAAAAGAAATTTTAAAATGAGAGGATTAGAATCATCGCAAAGAAAAAAGCGACATTTGTATGTCAAAATTGTGGGTATAATTCCCCAAAATATCTAGGGCGTTGTCCTAACTGTGGGTCTTGGTCTTCTTTTGTAGAAGAGGTTGAGGTTGCCGAGGTCAAGAATGCGCGTGTGTCCTTGACAGGTGAGAAAACCAAGCCCATGAAACTGGCTGAGGTGACTTCCATCAATGTCAATCGAACCAAGACGGAGATGGAGGAATTCAACCGTGTACTTGGAGGCGGAGTGGTACCAGGGAGTCTCGTCCTTATCGGTGGGGATCCAGGGATTGGGAAATCAACCCTTCTCTTACAAGTATCGACTCAGCTGTCCCAAGTAGGGACTGTTCTCTATGTCAGTGGGGAGGAGTCTGCCCAGCAGATTAAACTCCGTGCAGAGCGCTTGGGGGATATTGATAGCGAGTTTTATCTCTATGCAGAGACCAATATGCAGAGTGTTCGATCTGAGGTGGAGCGCATCCAACCAGATTTTCTCATCATCGACTCTATCCAGACGATTATGTCTCCTGAAATTTCAGGGGTGCAAGGATCTGTGTCTCAGGTGCGTGAGGTGACAGCTGAACTCATGCAGTTGGCGAAGACCAATAACATTGCCATCTTTATCGTAGGGCATGTGACCAAGGAAGGTACCTTGGCTGGTCCGCGTATGTTGGAGCATATGGTGGATACGGTGCTTTACTTTGAAGGGGAGCGCCACCATACCTTCCGTATTTTGAGGGCAGTCAAAAACCGTTTTGGTTCCACTAATGAGATTGGCATCTTTGAGATGCAGTCGGGTGGATTGGTTGAGGTCCTCAATCCGAGTCAAGTTTTCCTAGAGGAGCGTTTGGATGGGGCTACTGGCTCGTCAATCGTTGTGACCATGGAAGGGACCCGTCCGATTTTGGCGGAGGTTCAGGCTTTGGTAACACCAACCATGTTTGGAAATGCTAAGCGTACGACGACTGGACTTGATTTCAATCGTGCAAGTCTGATTATGGCTGTTTTGGAAAAACGAGCAGGGCTTCTCTTGCAAAACCAGGATGCCTATCTCAAATCTGCTGGTGGTGTGAAATTGGATGAGCCTGCCATTGACTTAGCCGTTGCAGTGGCCATTGCCTCTAGTTACAAGGACAAGCCTACCAATCCTCAGGAATGTTTTGTGGGTGAACTGGGCTTGACCGGAGAAATTCGGCGCGTGAATCGCATCGAACAACGTATTAATGAAGCGGCAAAACTGGGCTTTACCAAGATTTATGTACCCAAGAATTCCTTGACAGGAATCATTCCACCCAAGGAAATTGAAGTCATTGGTGTGACAACGATTCAGGAAGTTTTGAAAAAGGTCTTTGCATAATCCGTGACAAATCCTCTTAAAAATGATAAGATAGGAGAAATATTTGATTATCAAATTTTTGAGGAGGGAATCGTGTCGTATTTTGAACAGTTTATGCAAGCCAATCAGGCTTATGTTGCCCTACATGGGCAGTTAAATCTGCCACTTAAACCCAAAACCAGAGTAGCTATCGTGACCTGTATGGACTCACGTCTACACGTTGCGCAAGCTCTAGGTTTGGCCCTTGGGGATGCTCATATCTTGCGGAATGCGGGTGGTCGAGTAACTGAGGACATGATTCGTTCACTGGTGATTTCCCAACAACAGATGGGAACAAGAGAGATTGTGGTGTTGCATCATACAGACTGTGGAGCTCAAACCTTTCAAAATGAAAGTTTTCATGAACATTTGAAACACGAGCTCGGAGTTGATGTGTCCGATCAAGATTTTTTACCATTTCAGGATGTTGAAGAGAGCGTGAGAGAGGATATGCAATTGCTTCGAGAATCTCCACTGATTCCTGATGATGTGGTTATTTCAGGTGCTGTCTATGATGTGGATACAGGAAGTATGAGAGAAGTATACTAACTTTGTCTCGAAAAAATCTCATCCTAGCATAAAATCGATTGTTAAAATGTAGGATTTTCAGTTTTAATATAGCTAATATAAAATAGTAAAAAACAAGGGTATAAATGTTTGCTCTTGTTTTATTTTTGATTGAAAAATAAAGGAAAAAGCGCTACAATGGTAGATGGAAAATGTTGTGTAAAAAACAAGTGATACATAAATACCGGAGGAAATCATGTCTTTTTCTGATTTAAAGCTGTTTGCCCTTTCTTCTAATAGAGAATTGGCAGAGCGTGTGGCGCAAGAAATTGGGATAGAGTTGGGGAAATCGACTGTTCGCCAATTTTCAGATGGGGAGATTCAGGTCAACATTGAAGAATCAATCCGTGGAAAACACGTCTTTATCCTACAATCAACGAGTTCACCTGTAAATGATAATTTACTTGAAATTTTAATTATGGTGGATGCATTGAAGCGTGCTAGTGCAGAATCTGTCAATGTTGTTATGCCCTACTATGGCTATGCACGTCAGGATAGAAAAGCGCGCGCGCGTGAGCCAATCACAGCAAAACTCGTTGCAAACATGCTAGAAGTTGCTGGGGTGGATCGTTTGTTGACGATTGATTTGCACGCTGCACAGATTCAGGGATTCTTTGATATTCCTGTAGATCACTTGATGGGTGCTCCATTGATTGCGGACTATTTTGAACGTCGTGGCATGGTTGGCTCTGACTACGTGGTTGTCAGCCCAGACCATGGTGGGGTGACTCGTGCTCGTAAATTGGCAGAGTTTTTGAAAACTCCGATTGCAATTATTGACAAACGCCGTAGTGTAGACAAGATGAATACCAGTGAAGTGATGAACATCATCGGTAAGGTCGAAGGCAAGACTTGTATCTTGATTGATGATATGATCGATACAGCTGGAACTATTTGTCATGCAGCGGATGCTCTTGCTGAAGCAGGTGCTGTTGAAGTTTACGCAAGCTGTACGCACCCAGTTCTTTCGGGGCCAGCTATGGACAATATCCAAAAATCAGCTATTAAGAAATTGGTTGTTTTGGATACTATCTACCTACCAGAAGAGCGTTTGATTGATAAGATTGAACAAATTTCGATTGCTCATCTCTTAGGAGATGCCATTGTACGTATCCACGAAAAACGTCCTCTTTCTCCATTATTTAGTATCGAGAAAAAAATCTAAACTTTCACTTGAAATAGATCGTTCTCCTAGCAGGTTTCTTTTCTTGCTAGGAGATTTTTTGTAGTCAAAATCTGCAAGCCTTTTCAAAATATGCTATACTGATGGAAAAGGAGGATTTCTATGAGTCAAGAATTTATCAATCCAAGTGATGGTGTGATCCGTCAGTATCTGGAGACCAGTAAAACGTTAGCGGTAGTGGGCTTGTCTGACCGTGAAGAAACAACTAGCAATCGAGTGACCAAGGAAATGCAAACTCGGGGCTATAAAATCATTCCAGTTAATCCCAAGGCTGCAGGTGGGGAAATCTTGGGAGAAAAGGCTTATGCCAGTCTAGCTGAAATTCCTTTCCCTGTAGATATCGTCAATGTATATCGTCGCAGTGAATTTTTACCTGATGTGGCGCGTGATTTTCTCAAGGCTGATGCCAAGATTTTTTGGGCACAACTAGGTCTAGAAAGTCTAGAAGCGGAAGAAATCTTGCGTGCTGGAGGATGCGACGACATCGTGATGAATCGCTGTATCAAGAGAGAACACACACGCTTAATTCTTGAACAATAAAAGGTAGCCAGTGGGCTACCTTTTGTCTTAGAAAATACCAATCAATGCCTGCATGCCCAGACTGGTAAGGATGATGGCAATCCAGCAAAAGCCTCCAAGAAGAATGGACTTGCCGCTGGATTTGATCAATCCAATGAGATTGGTTTTGAGACCGATGGCGCTCATGGCCATGACGATAAGGAATTTGGAGAGTTGCTTAAGAGGGGTAAAGATACTACCGGACACACCGAGAGAGGTAAGGAGAGTTGTTAAGAGAGAAGCCAAGATAAAGTAAAGGATAAAAAGTGGGAAGACTTTTTTTAGTTGAAAACCTTGGCTATTTTTTTGTTGGCGACTTTGCCAGTAGGAGAGAAAGAGCGTGATAGGAATAATGGCAAGGGTGCGTGTGAGTTTAACAATAGTTGCAGACTCAAGGGTATTGGTCTGATAAAGACTGTCCCAGGCGCTAGCTGTGGCTGTTACAGAGGAAGTATCGTTGACCGCAGTACCCGCAAAGAGGGCGAAGCCTTCATTTGATAGGTGAAGCCAGGTTCCTAGAGTTGGAAAGATGAGTGCAGCCAATACATTGAAGAAAAAGATGACGGAAATGGCTTGGGCAACTTCTTTTTCCTTGGCATGGATAACGGGCGCTGTCGCAGCAATGGCAGAACCACCACAGATAGAAGAACCCACTCCAATCAAGGTAGCCAGTTTCGTGTCTAGCGCAAAGAAACGCTGGAAGAGGTAGGCAACGATTAAGGAAATCGAAATGGTGGAAAGGATGACGGGGAGTGAAGTTTGTCCAACTGCAAAGACTTGCGAGATATTGAGACCAAAACCGAGTAAGATAACGGCATACTGGAGCAATTTCTTGGAACTAAAGGCCAAACCTGCGTCTAGTTGTTTGTAGGGTGAGAGCCAGGGGTGGAGGAGCATTCCAGCAAAAATTGCAAAGACAGGTGCACCCACGACGGGGAAAAATCCTCCCAGAAACCAAGATACGATAGAAATGAGAAGGCAGGCCAAGATGCCTGCTCCATTTTTTGATAAAAATGACATATAAACCTCCGAAAATAAGCACTTATTATTATAGTCCTGTTGAGAAGAAAAGTAAAACAGAAAGTGAAAAATGCGGGGTTCAGATGGATTTTGCGGTCAGGGAGCTTTTGTAGTATAATAGTACTATGTTCTGTAAGCAAGGGGGATATCTATGGACTTAACCAAGCGCTTTAATAAACAGTTAGACAAGATTCAAGTTTCCTTGATTCGCCAGTTTGACCAGGCTATTTCGGAGATTCCTGGGGTCTTGCGTTTGACCTTGGGGGAACCTGATTTTACAACGCCAGATCATATCAAGGAGGTAGCCAAGCGAGCCATTGACCAGAACCAATCCTACTATACAGGGATGAGCGGTTTGCTGACTCTACGTCAGGCAGCCAGTGACTTTGTTAAGGAAAAGTACCAACTGGACTATGCTCCTGAAAATGAAATCTTGGTTACAATTGGGGCGACAGAGGCTTTATCTGCTACTTTGACAGCTATTTTGGAAGAGGGAGACAAGGTGCTCTTGCCAGCTCCTGCCTATCCAGGTTATGAACCGATTGTCAATCTAGTTGGGGCAGAGATTGTCGAGATTGATACAACTGAAAATGGTTTTGTCTTGACTCCTGAGATGTTGGAAAAGGCCATTTTGGAGCAAGGGGACAAGCTCAAAGCTGTCATTCTCAACTATCCAGCTAATCCGACAGGAATTACCTATAGTCGGGAGCAGTTGGAAGCCTTGGCAGACATTTTACGCAAGTATGAGATTTTTGTTGTCTGTGATGAGGTTTACTCAGAATTAACCTATACAGGCGAAGCCCATGTATCTTTGGGAACTATGCTGAGAGACCAGACTATTATTATCAATGGTTTATCTAAATCGCATGCTATGACTGGTTGGCGTTTAGGCTTTATCTTTGCTCCTGCGTCTTTCACAGCTCAGTTAATCAAGAGTCACCAGTATTTGGTTACTGCTGCAAACACCATGGCCCAACATGCTGCAGTAGAAGCCTTGACCGCTGGTAAAAACGATGCAGAGCCTATGAAGAAGGAATACATCCAGCGTCGAGATTACATTATTAAGAAGATGACAGCTCTTGGCTTTGAAATTATCAAACCAGATGGTGCCTTCTATATCTTTGCTAAGATTCCAGCAGGTTACAATCAAGACTCCTTTGCTTTCCTCAAGGATTTTGCCCAGAAGAAGGCCGTTGCCTTTATCCCGGGTGCTGCTTTTGGTCGCTACGGAGAAGGCTATGTGCGCCTGTCCTATGCAGCCAGCATGGAAACGATCAGAGAGGCCATGAAACGACTTGAGGAGTACATGAGAGAAGCATGATTCAGTCTATCACGAGTCAAGGCTTGGTGCTCTACAATCGTAACTTTCGTGAAGATGACAAGCTAGTCAAGATCTTTACCGAGCAGGCGGGCAAGCGCATGTTTTTCGTCAAACACGCTGGCCAGTCCAAACTAGCTCCGGTTATTCAGCCCTTGGTGTTGGCACGATTTCTCTTGCGAATCAATGATGATGGGCTTAGCTACATTGAGGACTATCACGAGGTGATGACCTTTCCCAAGATTAATAGTGATCTCTTTGTCATGGCCTATGCAACCTATGTGGCTGCCCTTGCAGATGCTAGTTTGCAGGATAATCAGCAGGATGCTCCCTTGTTTGCTTTCTTGAGGAAGACTCTGGAGTTGATGGAAGCAGGGATAGATTATCAGGTTTTAACCAATATTTTTGAAATTCAAATCTTGACTCGATTTGGAATCAGCCTTAATTTTAATGAGTGTGTCTTTTGCCATCGGGTCGGTCAGGCCTTTGACTTTTCTTTCAAATATGGAGCCTGCCTCTGCCCAGAGCATTATCATGAGGATGAGAGACGTTGTCATCTAAATCCCAATATCCCTTATCTGCTCAATCAATTTCAAGCCATTGATTTTGAAACCTTGGAGACCATTTCGCTTAAGGCCGAAATCAAGCAAGAGCTACGCAAGTTTATGGATCAACTCTACGAAGAGTACGTTGGGATTCACCTAAAATCAAAGAAATTTATCGATTCCCTAGCAGACTGGGGACAATTACTAAAAGAGGAAGACAAATGAAAAAAATCGCAGTAGATGCTATGGGGGGCGATTACGCACCTCAAGCCATCGTTGAGGGTGTCAATCAAGCCCTTGCTGACTTTTCAGATATTGAGATTCAACTCTACGGAGATGAAAGTAAGATCAAGCAATATCTAACGGCTACAGAGCGCGTCAGCATTATCCATACGGATGAGAAAATCAACTCAGACGATGAGCCGACAAAAGCTATCCGTAAGAAGAAAAATGCCAGCATGGTATTGGCAGCCAAGGCAGTCAAGGAGGGAGAAGCAGATGCCGTCCTCTCAGCTGGGAACACAGGTGCCTTGTTGGCTGCAGGATTCTTTATTGTGGGTCGTATCAAAAATATCGATCGTCCAGGACTCATGTCTACCTTGCCGACCATCGATGGAAAAGGCTTTGATATGCTAGATCTCGGTGCCAATGCAGAAAATACAGCCCATCATCTGCACCAATACGCTGTCCTAGGTTCCTTCTATGCGAAAAATGTTCGTGGAATTTCGAAACCACGTATTGGTTTGCTCAACAATGGAACAGAAAGCAGCAAGGGAGATCCGCTTCGAAAGGAAACATACGACTTGTTAGTAGCTGATCAAAGTTTGAACTTTGTCGGAAACGTGGAAGCGCGTGATCTGATGAATGGCGTTGCGGATGTTATCGTAACAGATGGTTTCACGGGAAACGCTGTTCTCAAATCCATCGAAGGTACAGCTTTGGGAATCATGGGCTTACTTAAAAATGCTATTACGGGTGGTGGCCTTCGAGCGAAGCTAGGTGCTCTACTTCTTAAGGATAGTCTTAAGGGATTGAAGACACAGCTCAACTATTCAGATGTTGGAGGGGCAGTTTTGTTTGGTGTCAAGGCGCCAGTTGTAAAAACTCATGGCTCAAGTGATGCCAATGCTGTGTACAGTACGATTCGTCAGATTCGTACCATGCTAGAAACAGACGTAGTTGCTCAGACTGCGCGTGAATTTTCAGGAGAATAAAAAAGATGACAGAAAAAGAAATTTTTGACCGTATTGTAACCATTATCCAAGAGCGACAGGGAGAAGACTTTGCCGTAACAGAGGCTTTGAGTTTGAAAGACGATCTAGATGCGGACTCAGTGGATTTGATGGAGTTTGTCTTGACACTAGAAGATGAATTTGGTATCGAAATCACTGATGAGGAAATCGACCAACTTCAAAGTGTAGCGGATGTAGTAGCGATTATTAAAGATAAAAAATAGCCAAAAGCAACATGCAAGTCATGTTGTTTTTTTATTTGCAGAAAAAAGGGAAACTTTTAGTAGAAATTGCGAATAAAGAGATGAGAAAGAAAAAGGAGGAATGTTTATGTATGTGACTGGCTTTTATCCGTGGTTTATTAAGTGGTTTTTAAAATAAAAATGAATGAATTGTTTATTTTCGAATTGTTTTTCGAATAGATAGGTAAGGAAAAAGGGAAGGAGACTATGTGATGTATTTACCAATCTTATTGCCATGGTTGATCAAATGGTATTTAAAATAAATGAAATTTACCTGTTCATTTTAAATCACTTCTCGAATAGATAAGTGAGAAGAAAAGGAAGGAGAGAAAAAATGATTTCAGTTATTTTTCCAATCTGGTTTTTAAAATGGTTTAAAGCCTAGAAACCGTAAACTAAAAAAATAAAAATAAAGGAGAAAAAAGATGACAAACTTTGACAAAATGGAACAAAACTTTGTAGCTCTTACTGAAGAAGAGTTGATGGATGTGGATGGGGGAGCATGGCCGATTGTAGCTTGGGTGATTGCTAATCCTGTGACAGCAGCTAAAATTGCTGGTGGAATTACTGCAGCAGGAATTGCAGGTTATAATTATGTGACGAGTAGATGGTAATAGAAGGAGGAGATGATATGGAAAAATCTATTTTAAAATTTGAAACAATGACTGATACGGACTTGCAGGAAATTCAAGGGGGAGCCTTTCCCCTTCTTATCCCTGTGGCAGTTGGTTTTGTAAAAGGTTTTGTATATACAGGTGGAGCTATTTTAACAACTCGAGCACTCTTTATCAGGTAAATAGGAGTCTGCTATGAAAAAAATCTTATTAGGATTTGCTGAGGGGTATTTTGTCGTATCGATTATTCTTTATATCGCAACGTATTTGATTATGAAAAATCCGATCAATACTCTGTTTTATCCAGAAACCTATCCAATTCTGCTTGGTCTGTTTTATGTAGGATACAAGTACAAAACAAAAGAAAGTACGATTGGAAATTGATGAACCATCAGATCGGAGTTTGAGATGAAAGTCGTTCAATTACTACAAAAAGCTTGACCAGAGTTTATTGTATTGTTTAGCTCTATAGCTTATCTAATGATTAGAATTGTGGCTGATGTAAACAAAATAAATCTACCTACATGGTTTGAATGTTTTGATATACCTACGATTTCATTATTCTTGATGATCTTTATCTTACTTTATAGAAGTGAAGAAAAAGATAACAAACGATGACAACATGAGTCTGATTTCTGTAGATTCAGCATAAAAGCAATCTTAGAGTGTTAGACCAATGAACCGTAATCTACATTTAGTGAGGAAGGTGTCTGTATGTTAAAAAAAGAGGTGATCTTATTAGGAGAGCTTCTACTAGTACGTATTGTGCTTTCTAGCATTCAAGTTTTAATGGACTATAAGTTATTACCAGGAAAGTATGGTGTAAATTTTATGTAGCTTTCAGAACTTTTTACCTATCCAGCTTTCATTTTAATTATTTACATATCAGTAAAATACCGTACTATCCAGAAAATAATGGCTAAAGAAGGAAATGAGGGCGAAAATGAATAAGATTGAAAAATCTATTCTTGTATTCACTTTCCTATTTTTAATGAATATTTTCATCTTTACGATTCTAGCAACTCTTGGATTTCAGCTAACAATGAGTGAAAGTAGTTATCTGGTGCTACCTGCGTTTGCGTTTATCGTTTTATACGCCATTAACAAAAGAAGTGGGAAAGGCAAGAAATCTGTATAATTGAATATTCTAGGCAGGACTCTTGTTCTGCCTATTTTCTTTGGTAAAAGTGCTGTTGAGGTGAGGATATTGTTTTTTCAGAAATAATTCCCTTCTTTCGTCCTTATTTGGTTAAAATAATCTTACAAATTTTTAAAGAGATTGTTAGAAAAAGGAGAAGATATGAAATTTAGGAAAAGGCACTATCGTCCCCAGGTGGATCAGATGGATTGTGGCGTGGCTTCCTTGGCTATGGTATTTGGCTACTACGGTAGTTATTACTCCTTGGCTCATCTACGAGAATTAGCCAAGACGACTATGGATGGGACGACCGCTTTGGGACTTGTAAAGGTGGCAGAGGAGATTGGGTTTGAGACGCGGGCTATCAAGGCGGATATGACGCTTTTTAATCTGCCAGATTTGACCTTTCCTTTTGTGGCCCATGTGCTCAAGGAAGGGAAGTTACTCCACTACTATGTGGTGACAGGTCAGGATAAAAAGCACATTCATATCGCTGATCCGGATCCTGGTGTCAAGCTGACCAAGATTTCCCGTGAGCGTTTTGCGCAAGAGTGGACAGGGGTCAGTATTTTTATGGCGCCATCTCCGGGCTATAAACCTCATAAGGAGAAGAAACAGGGTCTCCTATCCTTCTTGCCAATCTTACTCAAACAGCGTGGCTTAATTACCAATATCGTCCTAGCGACACTCTTGGTGACCTTGATTAATATTGTGGGCTCCTACTATCTTCAGTCTATCATTGACAGTTACGTACCAGACCAGATGCGTTCGACCTTGGGCATTATCTCTATTGGTTTGGTCATCGTCTATATTCTCCAGCAGATTTTGTCTTATGCGCAGGAATACCTCTTACTTGTTCTGGGTCAACGGTTGTCCATCGATGTGATTTTGTCCTACATCAAGCATGTTTTTCATCTGCCGATGTCCTTTTTCGCGACACGCAGGACAGGAGAAATCGTTTCTCGTTTTACAGATGCCAATAGTATCATCGATGCACTGGCGTCGACCATTCTGTCGATTTTCCTAGATGTGTCGACGATTTTGATTATCTCGCTGGTCTTGTTTTCACAAAATATGACACTCTTTTTCATTAGTCTACTTGCGCTTCCCATCTATACAGTGATTATCTTTGCTTTTATGAAGCCGTTTGAAAAGATGAATCGGGATACCATGGAAGCTAATGCGGTTCTGTCTTCTTCTATCATTGAGGACATCAACGGCATTGAGACCATTAAATCTTTGACCAGTGAAAGTTCGCGCTATCAAAAAATTGATAAGGAATTTGTGGCTTATCTGAAAAAATCTTTCACCTATAGTCGGGCAGAAAGCCAGCAAAAGGCTCTGAAAAAAGTTGCCCAGCTCCTGCTCAATGTTGCCGTTCTCTGGCTGGGAGCTATTCTGGTCATGGATGGGAAAATGAGTTTGGGCCAGCTGATTACCTATAATACTTTGCTTGTTTACTTTACCAATCCTTTGGAAAATATCATTAACCTACAAACCAAACTTCAGACAGCGCAGGTTGCCAATAATCGCTTAAATGAGGTTTATCTAGTAGCTTCGGAGTTTGAGGAGCAGAAAACAGTCGAAGATTTGAGCATGATGAAAGGGGATATGACCTTTAAACAAGTTCACTATAAGTATGGCTATGGGCGTGACGTCTTGTCGGATATCAATTTGACCATTCCCCAAGGGTCTAAGATGGCTTTTGTGGGGATTTCAGGGTCAGGTAAGACGACCTTGGCCAAGATGATGGTTAATTTCTACGATCCTAGTCAGGGAGAGATTAGTCTGGGTGGTGTCAATCTCAATCAGATTGACAAAAAGGCCTTGCGCCAGTATATCAACTACCTGCCTCAACAGCCCTATGTCTTTAACGGAACGATTTTGGAGAATCTTCTCCTTGGAGCCAAGGAGGGGACAACTCAAGAGGATATCTTACGGGCGGTCGAATTGGCAGAGATTCGGGAGGATATTGAGCGCATGCCCCTGAATTACCAGACAGAATTAACTTCGGATGGGGCTGGAATTTCTGGTGGGCAACGGCAGAGAATCGCTCTGGCGCGTGCTCTCTTGACGGATGCACCTGTCTTGATCTTGGACGAGGCGACTAGCAGTTTGGATATTTTGACAGAGAAGCGGATCGTGGATAATCTCATGGCTTTGGACAAGACCTTGATTTTCATTGCTCACCGCTTGACCATTGCTGAGCGGACAGAAAAGGTTGTTGTTTTGGAGCAGGGCAAGATTGTCGAAGAAGGAAAGCATGCTGATTTGCTTGCACAGGATGGATTTTACGCCCATTTGGTGAATAGCTAGAAAGAGGAGAGGATGAAACCAGAATTTTTAGAAAGTGCGGAGTTTTATAATCGTCGTTACCATAATTTTTCCAGTCGGGTGATTTTACCTATGTCACTTCTGCTCGTATTTCTGTTAGGATTTGCAGTTTTTGCAGAGAAGGAGATTAGTTTGTCTACCAGAGCGACTGTCGAACCTAGTCGGATTATTGCCAATATCCAGTCGACTAGCAATCAACGCATTGTGGCCAATTATCTGGAAGAAAACAAGTTGGTCAAGCAGGGGGAACTACTCGTTCAGTACCAGCAAGGGGCGGAGGCTGTCCAGATTGAGGCATATGCCAGTCAATTGGAGATGTTAAAGGATCAAAAAAAGCAGTTGGGATATTTGCAATCCAGTTTGAAAGAGGGGAGTGATCAATTCCCAGAGGCGGATAAGTTTGGTTACCAGGAGATGTTTCGAGACTATCTCAGCCAAGCTAGTAGTCTTAGGAGTAATGTTTCTCAGCAAAATGCCAGCATCTCTTCTCAAAATGCGGCAGCAAGTCAGAGCCAGGCCGAGATTGGCAATCTTATCAGCCAAACAGAGGATAAAATTCGAGACTACAAAACAGCTAAGTCAGCGATTGAAAAGGGAGATCAACTAGATAGTCAGAATCCAGCCTACTCTTTTTATCAGACCTATAAAAATCAAGGTGAAGAAGATCCGCACGCTAAATCGCAAGTTATTGCGCAAGTGGATGCACAAATTGCCCAGCTAGAGTCCAGTCTAGCTACCTATCGTGTACAGTATGCGGGTTCTGGGGCTCAGCAGGCCCACGCAACGGGACTGGATAGTCAACTGGAATCACTTAAATCTCAGCACCTAGTCAAAGTTGGTCAGGAATTAACTCTTCTAGATCAGAAAATTTTGGAGGCGGAATCGGGTAAGAAGGTACAGGGAGGTCTCCTAGATAAAGGGAAGATTACAGCAAGTGAGGATGGGGTGCTTCACCTTAATCCTGAAACCAGTGATTCTACCATGGTCGCAGAAGGAACCCTGCTAGCCCAACTCTATCCATCCCTGGAAAAAGAAGGGAAAACCAAACTCACAGCCTATCTCAGTTCAAAAGATGTTGCTAGAGTCAAGATTGGGGACTCTGTCCGTTATACTACGACTAATGATGCGAAGAATCAAATTTTCCTGGATTCCACGATTACAAGTATTGATGCGACAGCTACAAAGACTGAACAAGGAAATTTCTTTAAAATTGAGGCGGAGACTAATTTAACTTCGGAGCAGGCTGCAACACTTCGCTATGGTTTAGAAGGCCGCCTGCAGATGATCACAGGGAAGAAAAGCTATCTCCGTTATTTTTGGGATCAATTTTTGAATAAAGGGTAATATTCGTGTTTTTCAGAGGATAAATGATTTTAAAACTGTAAGAAGAGTTCATCTTGCAGTTTTTCTTTACGCTTAAAATAGGAAAACGTCATTTATTCGTAAAAACCTTGAATTTTTCATGCTTTTGTGGTAGAATGTGCTCAAGTAAAACGAAAGGCGAACTTTAAAATGTCAAAACAACTGATCTATTCGGGAAAAGCCAAGGATATCTATACAACTGAGGATGAAAATCTCATTATTTCAACTTACAAGGACCAGGCGACTGCTTTTAACGGTGTCAAGAAGGAGCAGATTGCGGGCAAGGGAGTGTTAAATAATCAGATTTCATCTTTTATTTTTGAGAAATTAAATGAGGCTGGTGTAGCGACTCATTTTGTGGAGAAGCTTTCGGATACGGAACAGCTCAATAAAAAGGTTGAGATTATTCCTTTGGAAGTTGTGCTCCGCAACTACACGGCTGGTTCCTTTTCAAAACGTTTTGGCGTCGAAGAAGGTATCGCATTTGAGACTCCAATTGTCGAATTTTACTATAAAAATGATGATTTGGATGATCCCTTTATCAATGATGAGCATGTGAAATTCCTAAAAATTGCGGATGACCAGCAGATTGCTTACTTGAAAGAAGAAACCCGTCGTATCAATGAGCTCTTGAAAGCTTGGTTTGCTGAGATTGGTCTTAAGTTGATCGATTTTAAACTGGAATTTGGTTTTGACAAGGATGGTAAGATTATCTTGGCAGATGAGTTTTCACCAGATAACTGCCGTTTGTGGGACGCGGATGGCAACCACATGGATAAGGATGTTTTCCGTCGTGGCCTAGGTGAATTAACAGACGTTTACGAGATTGTCTGGGAGAAATTGCAGGAATTGAAATAACAACCTAAAGGTCATTTGGGAACATTGTAAGAGCTGAAATAAAGGAATAAGAATTGATGGATAAACGTATTTTTGTTGAGAAAAAGGCTGATTTTCAAGTCAAGTCAGAGAGTTTGGTAAGGGAGCTCCAGCACAACTTGGGACTGTCAACTTTGAAAAGTATTCGCATTGTGCAAGTTTATGATGTCTTTGATTTGGCAGAGGACTTGTTTACACCTGCAGAGAAGCACATCTTCTCTGAGCAGGTGACGGATCATGTCTTGGACGAAGCGGTCGTGCAAGCGGATATTGCCAACTATGCTTTCTTTGCCATTGAAAGCCTGCCAGGACAGTTTGACCAGCGTGCGGCTTCTTCACAGGAAGCCTTGCTTTTGCTGGGGAGTTCGAGTGATGTGACAGTCAACACAGCCCAACTTTACTTGGTTAATAAAGATATTGATGCGACTGAGTTGGAAGCGGTCAAGAACTACCTGCTCAATCCAGTGGATTCTCGTTTCAAGGACATCACGACAGGGATTGCCAAGCAGGAATTTTCAGAGTCGGACAAGACCATTCCTAAATTGACTTTCTTTGAAAGCTATACAGCAGAAGACTTTGCCCGCTACAAGGCCGAGCAAGGGATGGCCATGGAAGTGGATGATTTGCTCTTTATCCAAGACTACTTCAAGTCAATCGGGCGCGTACCGACGGAAACAGAGCTCAAGGTTTTGGACACTTACTGGTCTGACCACTGCCGTCACACGACTTTTGAGACAGAGTTGAAACACATTGATTTCTCAGCTTCTAAATTCCAAAAGCAATTGCAGGCGACTTATGACAAGTATATTGCCATGCGTGAGGAACTAGGTCGGTCTGAAAAGCCACAAACCTTGATGGATATGGCGACTATTTTTGGTCGTTATGAGCGTGCTAATGGGCGTTTGGACGATATGGAAGTGTCTGACGAAATCAATGCATGCTCGGTTGAAATCGAAGTGGACGTTGATGGTGTCAAGGAACCTTGGCTCCTTATGTTCAAAAACGAAACCCACAACCACCCAACGGAAATTGAACCATTTGGTGGGGCTGCTACCTGTATCGGTGGAGCCATTCGTGACCCATTGTCAGGGCGTTCATACGTTTATCAAGCCATGCGTATCTCAGGCGCTGGTGATATTACAGCTCCGATTTCGGAAACTCGCGCTGGTAAATTACCACAACAAGTCATTTCGAAAACAGCGGCTCATGGTTATTCTTCATATGGTAACCAAATTGGGCTTGCGACGACCTACGTTCGTGAATATTTCCACCCAGGCTTTGTAGCCAAACGCATGGAGCTTGGTGCCGTTGTTGGTGCTGCTCCTAAGGGCAATGTAGTCCGTGAAAAACCGGAAGCGGGAGATGTCATTATCCTGCTCGGTGGCAAGACTGGACGTGATGGTGTCGGTGGTGCGACAGGTTCTTCTAAGGTTCAAACAGTTGAGTCTGTAGAGACTGCTGGTGCTGAGGTTCAAAAAGGGAATGCTATCGAAGAACGCAAGATTCAACGTCTTTTCCGTAATGGCGCTGTCACTCGTCTTATCAAGAAGTCCAATGACTTTGGAGCTGGTGGTGTCTGTGTAGCCATCGGTGAATTGGCAGGTGGTCTTGAAATCGACCTTAATAAAGTGCCTCTTAAATACCAAGGCTTGAATGGTACAGAAATTGCCATTTCTGAATCACAAGAACGGATGGCAGTTGTGGTGCGTCCTGAAGACGTAGATGCCTTCGTTGCAGAATGTAATAAAGAAAATATTGCCGCTGTTGTCGTTGCAACAGTGACTGAAAAACCAAATCTTGTCATGCACTGGAATGGTGAAACGATTGTTGACTTGGAACGTCGCTTCCTTGATACCAACGGTGTGCGCGTAGTCGTTGATGCCAAGGTGGTAGACAAGGGTGTCAAACTTCCAGAAGAACGCACAACAAGCGTTGACACACTTGAAGCAGATACCCTTGCGGTTCTATCTGATCTCAACCATGCGAGTCAAAAAGGATTGCAAACCATCTTTGACTGTTCGGTCGGTCGTTCAACGGTCAATCACCCACTTGGTGGTCGCTACCAACTCACACCAACTGAGGCATCTGTGCAGAAATTGCCAGTTCAACACGGTGTAACTCACACTGCATCAGTCATGGCTCAAGGTTTTAACCCTTATGTAGCAGAATGGTCTCCATACCATGGCGCTACCTATGCAGTAATCGAAGCGACTGCTCGTTTGGTAGCTGCTGGTGCAAACTGGTCCAAGGCTCGCTTCTCATACCAAGAGTATTTTGAGCGGATGGATAAACAAGCAGAGCGTTTTGGTCAGCCGGTAGCAGCTCTTCTAGGCTCTATCGAAGCACAAATCCAACTTGGTTTGCCATCTATCGGTGGTAAGGACTCTATGTCTGGTACTTTTGAAGAATTAACCGTACCACCAACCTTGGTTGCCTTTGGGGTGACGACGGCAGATAGCCGTAAGGTCCTCTCTCCTGAGTTCAAGACTGCTGGTGAAAATATCTACTACATCCCAGGTCAAGCTCTTTCTGCAGAGATTGATTTTGACTTGATTAAGTCTAATTTTGCCAAGTTTGAAGGCATTCAAAAGGCTCACAAAGTGACATCTGCATCAGCTGTCAAATATGGTGGTGTCCTTGAAAGCTTGGCTCTTGCTACTTTTGGGAATCATATCGGTGCAGAGGTAACCTTGCCTGAACTTGAAACGGCTTTGACAGCTCAGCTAGGCGGATTTATCTTCACCTCGGCTGAAGAAATCGTTGGAGTGGAGAAGATTGGACAAACAAGTGCCAACTTTACACTCCTTGTCAACGGTGTGAAGCTGGATGGACAGAAACTTGACAGTGCCTTCCAAGGAAAACTGGAAGAAGTTTACCCAACTGAATTTGCCCAAGCTAAAAAATTGGCTGAAGTGCCAGCTGTCGCTTCTAACGCAGTCATCAAAGCCAAAGAAATTATTGAAAAAGCGGTGGTTTACATTCCAGTCTTCCCAGGAACCAACTCAGAATACGACTCAGCCAAGGCCTTTGAAAAAGAAGGTGCAGAGGTTAACTTGGTGCCATTCGTGACCTTGAATGAAGAAGCTATTGTCAAGTCAGTTGAAACTATGGTTGACAATATCGGCAAGGCAAACATTCTCTTCTTTGCAGGCGGATTTTCCGCTGCAGACGAGCCAGATGGATCAGCTAAGTTTATTGTCAATATCCTTCTTAATGAAAAAGTGCGTGCAGCGATTGATAGCTTTATCGCTCGTGGTGGCTTGATTATCGGTATCTGTAATGGATTCCAAGCCCTCGTCAAATCAGGCCTTCTTCCATATGGTAACTTTGAAGATGCAAGTAGCACTAGTCCAACCCTCTTCTACAATGATGCCAACCAGCACGTGGCTAAGATGGTGGAAACTCGAATTGCCAATACCAACTCACCATGGTTGGCTGGAGTACAAGTGGGCGATATCCATGCCATCCCAGTGTCACACGGTGAAGGGAAGTTTGTCGTGACGGCTGAGGAATTTGCGGAGCTCCGTGACAATGGTCAAATCTTTAGCCAATACGTTGACTTTGACGGCAAACCAAGTATGGATTCTAAGTACAATCCGAATGGTTCGGTAAATGCCATCGAAGGAATTACCAGCAAGAATGGTCAAATCATCGGTAAGATGGGACACTCAGAACGTTATGAAGACGGTCTTTTCCAAAACATCCCAGGAAATAAAGACCAGCACCTGTTCGCGTCGGCTGTGCGTTATTTCACAGAGAAATAAAAGGTATAAAAAATGACATACGAAGTAAAATCTCTTAATGAAGAATGTGGTGTTTTCGGTATCTGGGGACATCCAGATGCTGCAAAATTGACTTATTTCGGTCTCCACAGTCTTCAGCACCGTGGTCAGGAGGGGGCAGGAATCCTCTCCAATGATCAGGGACAATTGAAGCGTCATCGTGATATGGGGCTTTTATCAGAAGTGTTCAGAAATCCAGCTAATTTGGATAAACTAACTGGAACGAGCGCGATTGGGCATGTGCGTTATGCGACTGCTGGCGAAGCTTCTGTTGACAACATCCAGCCCTTCCTCTTTCGCTTTCATGATATGCAGTTTGGACTTGCTCATAACGGAAACCTGACCAATGCCGAATCGCTCAAGAAAGAATTGGAACAAAGAGGAGCTATTTTCAGTTCAACTTCGGACTCGGAAATCTTGGCCCACCTCATTCGTCGGAGTCACAATCCGAACTTGATGGGCAAAATCAAAGAGGCGCTCAGCCTTGTCAAAGGTGGATTTGCTTATATCCTGCTGTTTGAGGACAAGTTGATTGCTGCGCTTGATCCTAATGGTTTCCGTCCACTTTCTATTGGGAAAATGGCAAACGGAGCGGTGGTGGTTTCGTCAGAAACCTGCGCTTTTGAAGTCATTGGTGCTGAGTGGATTCGCGATGTGAAACCAGGGGAAATTGTGATTGTGGATGACAATGGGATTCAGTACGATAGCTATACGAATGATACCCAGCTGGCGATTTGCTCTATGGAGTATATCTATTTTGCCCGCCCTGACTCCAATATCCATGGTGTCAACGTCCATACTGCACGCAAACGTATGGGAGCGCAATTAGCGCGTGAGTTCAAGCACGAAGCAGATATCGTGGTCGGTGTGCCAAATTCCTCGCTCAGCGCAGCTATGGGATTTGCAGAAGAATCAGGTCTGCCAAATGAAATGGGTCTCATCAAAAACCAATACACCCAACGCACCTTTATCCAACCGACTCAAGAATTGCGGGAGCAAGGGGTGCGGATGAAACTGTCTGCTGTTTCGGGCGTTGTCAAAGGCAAACGTGTGGTGATGATTGATGATTCCATTGTTCGCGGGACGACCTCTCGCCGTATCGTTCAGCTTTTGAAAGAAGCAGGTGCGTCTGAGGTTCATGTTGCTATTGGGAGTCCAGCGCTAGCTTATCCATGTTTTTACGGGATTGATATCCAGACGCGTCAGGAGCTGATCGCGGCCAATCATACGGTCGAGGAAACTCGCCAAATCATTGGCGCAGATAGCCTGACCTATCTTTCGATTGATGGCTTGATTAATTCTATTGGCATCGAAACAGATGCGCCAAACGGTGGTCTTTGTGTCGCTTACTTTGACGGCGACTACCCAACTCCTCTCTACGACTATGAGGAAGACTATCGTAGAAGTTTGGATGAAAAGACCAGTTTTTACAAATAGACGGATAAAGACTCTCCATGAAAGGAAAGGAAGAGAAGATGACAAATAAAAATGCTTATGCTCCACGTCTCGCTACTGACTAAAAGCTAAAGCATTTGTCAGTAGACGCTTTGTCTTATGGGACCAAAGCTAGAGCCCTGACTAGTATTTTTAGATAAAATAATTGTTTATCTAAAAATACGTCGCAATCTTCTCAAAGAAAAGGAAAAATAAAATGGCAAATAAAAATGCGTATGCCCAGTCGGGTGTAGATGTTGAAGCGGGTTATGAAGTTGTTGAGCGGATCAAAAAGCATGTGGCTCGCACGGAGCGTGCGGGTGTCATGGGAGCTCTTGGTGGCTTTGGTGGCATGTTTGACCTCTCAAAAACAGGTGTCAAAGAACCGGTCTTGATTTCAGGGACTGACGGTGTCGGAACCAAGCTCATGCTGGCTATCAAGTACGAAAAGCATGACACGATTGGGCAGGACTGTGTAGCTATGTGTGTCAATGATATCATCGCTGCAGGTGCGGAGCCCCTCTATTTCCTCGACTATGTGGCGACAGGGAAGAATGAACCAGCTAAACTAGAACAAGTAGTCGCTGGTGTAGCAGAAGGCTGTGTGCAGGCTGGTGCTGCCCTCATCGGTGGTGAAACGGCTGAAATGCCTGGTATGTACGGCGAAGATGACTACGACTTGGCTGGATTTGCGGTCGGTGTGGCAGAAAAATCTCAAATCATCGACGGATCAAAAGTAGCCGAAGGTGATGTTCTTCTCGGACTTGCTTCAAGTGGGATTCACTCAAATGGTTACTCACTTGTACGTCGTGTTTTTGTGGATTACACAGGTGAAGAAGTCTTGCCAGAATTGGAAGGCAAGAAACTCAAGGAAGTCCTTCTTGAGCCGACTCGTATCTATGTCAAGGCTGTCTTGCCACTCATCAAGGAAGAGTTGGTCAACGGGATTGCCCACATCACAGGTGGTGGATTTATCGAGAATGTCCCTCGTATGTTTGCAACTGACTTGGCTGCTGAGATTGAGGAAAGCAAGGTACCAGTTTTGCCAATCTTCAAAGCCCTTGAAAAATACGGTCAGATCAAACACGAAGAAATGTTTGAAATCTTCAATATGGGTGTGGGCCTCATGTTGGCAGTTAGCCCTGAAAATGTAGACCGTGTCAAGGAATTACTGGATGAACCAGTCTATGAAATTGGTCGCATCGTCAAGAAAGAAAACGAAAGTGTCATCATCAAATGAAAAAAATAGCTGTTTTTGCCTCTGGTAACGGCTCAAACTTTCAGGTGATTGCTGAAGAATTTCCGGTTGAGTTTGTCTTTTCAGACCATCGTGACGCCTATGTGCTCGAGCGGGCAGACAAGCTCGGCGTTCTGTCCTATGCTTTTGAACTCAAGGAGTTTGAGAACAAGGCGGACTACGAAGCAGCTCTTGTCGAACTCTTGGAAGAACACCAGATTGACTTGGTTTGTCTAGCAGGCTACATGAAAATCGTTGGGCCAACTTTGCTCGCTGCTTACGAGGGTCGGATCATTAACATTCATCCAGCCTACCTACCAGAATTTCCAGGAGCTCATGGGATTGAGGACGCTTGGAATGCTGGCGTAGACCTGTCTGGAGTGACCATTCACTGGGTGGATTCGGGTGTGGATACAGGCAAGGTCATCAAACAAGTACGCGTACCACGACTAGCTGATGATACCATCGAAAGCTTTGAAGCTCGCATTCATGAGGCAGAGTACAAGTTGTATCCAGAGGTGTTGGATAGCTTGGGAGTGGAGAGAAGGTAAGAGGTAAATCAAGTTTTGATTGCGCAATCTTGCTAGGAGAAAAAATGATTGAACTGAAATTGGTAGATGAGAGCAGTTTTCAGGCAGTGCTGGATTTGAAAATATCAGAAGCTGATGAACGAGCACGTTTCGTAGCTCCAAATGTGCGCTCTTTAGCTGATGCATGGCTCTATCGGAAAAACGAAGATGTGTTTCCGATGGCAATCTATTGGGATAAGCAAGTGGTTGGTTTTCTCCTGCTAGAAATAGACAAGGATGAAGCGGAATACTTTATCTGGCGGATAATGATTGGTCAGCAGTACCAAGGAAGAGGTTATGGTCGAAAAGCCTTGGAAGTTCTAATCAAAGAGGCTCAGATGGATAGAGCTTGCAGTCATATTACCGCAGATTATGTGGTTGGAAATGAAAAAATGAAGCACCTGTTGACTAGTCTGGGTTTTCAGGAAACAGGATTTATAGAAGAAAATAACGAAGTCGCTATGCGCTTGGATCTAAAGAAAGAGGAATAGAATGACGAAAAAGGCCTTAATCAGCGTCTCAGACAAAGCGGGCATTGTTGAATTTGCCCAAGAACTTAAAAAACTCGGTTGGGAGATTATCTCGACAGGTGGGACAAAGGTTGCCCTTGACAATGCTGGGGTGGAGACCATTGCAATTGATGATGTGACGGGCTTCCCAGAAATGATGGATGGCCGTGTCAAGACCCTTCACCCAAATATCCATGGTGGGCTCCTCGCTCGTCGTGATCTCGATAGCCACCTTGAGGCGGCTAAGGACAATCAAATTGAACTTATCGACCTTGTAGTGGTCAATCTCTATCCTTTCAAGGAAACGATTCTCAAACCAGATGTGACCTACGCTGACGCAGTTGAAAACATCGATATTGGTGGGCCATCCATGCTTCGTTCAGCGGCGAAAAATCATGCCAGCGTAACGGTTGTGGTAGACCCTGCTGACTATGCAGTGGTGCTTGACGAATTGGCAGCAAATGGTGAAACGACTTATGAAACTCGTCAACGTTTGGCAGCCAAGGTTTTCCGTCATACAGCGGCTTATGATGCTTTGATTGCAGAATACTTCACAGCTCAAGTAGGTGAAGCAAAGCCTGAAAAGCTCACTTTGACCTATGACCTCAAGCAAGCCATGCGTTACGGTGAAAACCCTCAACAAGATGCAGACTTTTACCAAAAAGCTTTGCCGACTGACTATTCGATTGCATCCGCCAAACAACTGAACGGAAAAGAATTGTCCTTCAACAATATCCGTGATGCGGATGCTGCTATCCGTATCATCCGTGACTTCAAAGACCGTCCAACCGTTGTGGCTCTCAAACACATGAACCCATGTGGAATCGGTCAGGCTGATGACATCGAGACTGCTTGGGACTACGCTTATGAGTCTGACCCAGTGTCTATCTTTGGTGGTATCGTTGTTCTTAACCGTGAGGTGGATGCTGCGACAGCTGAGAAGATGCATGGTGTATTCCTCGAGATCATCATTGCACCAAGCTATACGGATGAAGCGCTAGCTATTTTGACCAATAAAAAGAAAAACTTGCGTATCCTTGCCTTGCCATTTGACGCTCAAGAGGCTAGTGAAGTGGAAGCAGAATACACAGGCGTGGTCGGTGGGCTTCTGGTGCAAAACCAAGACGTGGTAAAAGAAAGCCCAGCTGATTGGCAAGTCGTTACCAAACGCCAACCAACAGAAACTGAAGCGACTGCCCTTGAGTTCGCTTGGAAAGCTATCAAGTACGTCAAATCAAACGGTATCATCGTAACCAACGACCATATGACACTCGGTGTTGGCCCAGGGCAAACCAACCGAGTGGCTTCTGTTCGCATCGCCATTGATCAAGCTAAAGACCGTCTTGATGGTGCTGTTCTTGCTTCAGATGCCTTCTTCCCATTTGCGGATAACGTGGAAGAAATCGCCAAAGCAGGTATCAAAGCCATCATCCAACCAGGTGGATCTGTCCGTGACCAAGAATCTATCGAAGCAGCGGATAAATACGGCTTGACTATGGTCTTCACAGGCGTGAGACATTTTAGACATTAAGAAGCAAAAGGGAAGAAAACAGTTTCTTTCCTTTTTTGGTTTAAAATGCTAAGTGAAACAAGATTAAAACGAACGTTTATGGTATAATATTAGTAAATAATTCGCAAAAGAGGTTGAGAAATGAAACTGCTTGTTGTCGGTTCGGGTGGTCGTGAACATGCCATTGCTAAGAAGTTGCTTGAGTCAAAAGAGGTTGAAAAGGTCTTTGTAGCTCCTGGAAATGACGGGATGACTCTGGATGGTTTGGAGTTAGTAAACATCTCTATTTCCGAACATTCTAAATTGATTGAGTTTGCAAAAGCCAACGATATTGCTTGGTCCTTTATCGGGCCAGATGATGCCCTTGCTGCTGGGATTGTGGATGAGTTCAATGCAGCTGGTCTCAAAGCCTTTGGTCCGACAAGATTGGCGGCGGAGCTGGAGTGGTCCAAGGATTTTGCCAAGGAAATCATGGTCAAATACGGCGTTCCGACAGCAGCCTATGGCACATTCTCGGACTTTGAGGAAGCCAAGGCCTATATCGAAAAGCAGGGGGCACCTATCGTCGTCAAGGCGGATGGCTTGGCGCTTGGGAAAGGTGTCGTCGTTGCGGAGACGGTTGAGCAAGCGGTCGAAGCCGCTCACGAGATGCTCTTGGACAATAAATTTGGTGACTCTGGTGCGCGTGTGGTTATCGAGGAATTTCTCGACGGGGAGGAGTTCTCTCTCTTTGCCTTTGTCAATGAGGACAAGTTCTACATCATGCCGACGGCTCAGGACCACAAACGTGCTTACAATGGCGACAAGGGGCCTAACACAGGCGGTATGGGAGCTTATGCGCCAGTTCCACACTTGCCACAGAGCGTGATTGATACGGCGGTTGACACCATTGTCAAACCAGTCCTTGAAGGGATGATCAAAGAAGGCCGTCCGTATCTTGGTGTCCTCTACGCGGGGCTTATTTTGACAGCTGACGGTCCGAAGGTTATCGAGTTTAACGCTCGATTTGGAGATCCCGAAACTCAGATTATCTTGCCTCGTTTGACATCTGATTTTGCACAAAATATCACGGATATTCTCGATGACAAGGAGCCGAACATCACATGGACGGACAAGGGCGTGACTCTGGGTGTGGTTGTCGCATCCAAGGGCTACCCGCTAGATTATGCAAAGGGAGTCAAGTTGCCAGCCAAAACTGATGGCGACATCATCACCTACTATGCAGGGGCTAAGTTTGCGGAAAATAGCAGAGCATTGCTGTCAAATGGCGGTCGAGTATACATGCTGGTCACCACAGCAGATACCGTCAAAGAAGCCCAAGAAACCATCTACCAAGAACTCTCCCAACAAAAAACAGAAGGCCTCTTCTACCGAACAGATATCGGAAGCAAGGCTATAAAAGATTAACAGATACTAAATTTGTCAATGGCGAGCCAAAGCGAGCCAAAGTAAGATAATGGTCGCCGTGGTGAAAAGACCAGAATTGTTACTGTTCTGGTCGGGGGAAAATTTGAGACTTAGGCTCAAATTTTAGGAATGAAACCGAAGGTTTGCTTCCGTCCCCACCATCTAAGACCATTATCGAAAAGAAAAATAAAAACTCACAAAATACGTTAATGGTCGTTTGATTTGCGAGCGTTAGCAAGCTAATATAGAGCAATCACCGCCGTTGTGAAAGAACGATTGGCTTATAAGCCAATCGTTCAGGGAAATCGGAAGACCTTGGGCTTCCGATTTAGGCATGAAACACCTTTGGTGGCTGCTGCCGTCCCTCACAACTTAAGGAGATTGAAAAAAGAAAGGAAAGAAAAGGAATATTATGACTAAACAAGTAATTTCCATCATCATGGGCTCCAAATCCGACTGGGCAACTATGCAAAAAACCGCCGAAGTCCTTGACCGCTTCGGTGTAGCTTACGAAAAGAAAGTTGTCTCTGCCCACCGTACTCCAGACCTCATGTTCAGACATGCGGAGGAAGCTCGTAGCCGTGGTATCAAGGTCATTATCGCAGGTGCAGGTGGCGCAGCCCATTTGCCAGGAATGGTCGCAGCCAAAACAACTCTTCCTGTCATCGGGGTACCTGTCAAGTCGCGCGCTCTTAGTGGCGTGGACTCGCTTTACTCTATCGTACAGATGCCGGGTGGCGTGCCTGTTGCGACGATGGCTATCGGTGAAGCAGGAGCGACAAATGCAGCCCTCTTTGCCCTCCGTCTCCTTTCAGTAGAAGATCAGGCTATCGCAATAGCGTTAGCAGATTATGCAGAAGAGCAAGGAAAAATCGCAGAGGAGTCTACCAATGAGCTCATCTAAAACAATCGGAATTATCGGTGGCGGTCAGCTGGGGCAGATGATGGCCATTTCTGCTATCTACATGGGGCACAAGGTCATCGCGCTGGATCCTGCTGCGGATTGTCCAGCCTCTCGTGTGGCGGAGATCATCGTGGCTCCTTATAACGATGTGGATGCCCTCCGTCAGTTGGCTGAGCGTTGCGATGTCCTGACCTATGAGTTTGAAAATGTCGATGCTGACGGTCTGGATGCTGTTATCAAGGGTGGACAACTCCCTCAAGGGACAGACCTACTCCGTATTTCTCAAAATCGGATTTTTGAAAAGGATTTTTTGTCAAATAAGGCTCAAGTAACGGTGGCACCCTACAAGGTTGTGACTTCAAGCCAAGACTTGGCAGACATCGACCTATCGAAAAACTATGTCCTCAAGACTGCGACAGGTGGATACGATGGGCATGGACAAAAGGTCATTCGCTCAGAAGCAGACTTGGAAGAAGCCCGTGCACTAGCCGACTCAGCAGACTGTGTCTTGGAAGAATTCGTCAACTTTGACCTTGAAATTTCTGTCATCGTGTCTGGTAACGGCAAGGACGTTACGGTTTTCCCAGTTCAGGAAAATATCCATCGTAACAACATCCTATCTAAAACAATTGTGCCTGCTCGCATTTCAGCTAGTCTAGCTGACAAAGCAAAAGCCATGGCAGTGCGAATCGCAGAACAGCTCAACTTGTCTGGAACACTTTGCGTGGAAATGTTTGCGACAGCTGATGATATTATTGTCAACGAAATCGCCCCACGGCCACACAATTCAGGCCACTACTCGATTGAAGCCTGTGACTTCTCTCAGTTTGATACCCATATTCTCGGTGTTCTCGGGGCCCCATTGCCAGCTATCAAACTGCATGCGCCTGCTGTTATGCTCAACGTACTCGGCCAGCACGTCGAGGCTGCTGAGAAATATGTCACAGAAAATCCAAGCGCCCACCTCCACATGTATGGTAAAATAGAAGCGAAACACAACCGCAAGATGGGACACGTGACTTTGTTTAGTGATGCGTCGGATAGTGTGGATGAGTTTGGAGAAGGGATTGAATTTTAGGGAAATATGAAAAAATATTTAAAAAACAACATAAAACAGCTGATATTTTTATTGTTACTAGTGATGGCATCTGGTCCCTTTTTCTCAGTTGTTATCGGAATTTTTTCCAATTATTTGAATTCCGGATTGGGTGATTGGTTGAGCTTTTATGGAAGTGTCGCTGGAATTGTAATCTCATTGATTGTTGTCCATTTACAATTATCACTCGAAGAAGAAAAGGAATTACGTAAGTATCGACCAGAGTTGCTTTTAAGCAATGATTATCAGCTTATCAAGCCAAATTGTAGAGTATATTTTGATGATAAATATTGGTTTCATCTACGAAAATCAAAAAATAACAAACAATATGTAGCAGCTAATAGTTTTGAAGAATCTTATTCTAATGAGGATAAAAGAGATAAAATTTTATCTCTTGAAATTGTTAACAATCAACCGATATTTAATCTTCGAATCTTATTTGGGGAAAGTTTAGACGGTGAGCTGATACCAAAGTTAAATGCGGAGCAAAGATTATATGTAGTCTCGAAAGCACATCAAAAAGAGATACATCAACATATCTTAGGTAACAAGCCTAATTTTAATCACGTCCCAGAGACGATTACTTTATTCTTTACAACGCTTTCTGGAGAAGTGTGTAAGTATATTTATAATGTTGATGACAAAGGATATTGTAGTATCAATCGAAAGTATTTTGGGGTAGACTACCCTGAAGTTACTAAAAATATTCATATTTGTGACTATATTGTTAGTAAATAAGAAGTATTAAGTAAATTTAGTTTTTTATAGATTAATTCATTGTTTATATTTTCGCCGAAAAGGATAGAATTGTAGCAATTTATGATTTACTGCTGAATACAGATTTCAATATATTAGTTCACTATCAATCTGTATGGATTGGGAAAGAGGAGTTTGTGTAATCATGGAGTTATTTTAACAGAAGTGAGGGAATATGGATTTAACGAATGAGCGTATTGATGATCTCAAAAATCAGTTTAAAATTGATGAGATTTTGCAATTTATTGGTTATTGTTTTATCAAAATTTTAGGTCAAGGAGGTCAAGGTGTAGTAGTTTTGACAAATGATAGTACTGGTATCGAAAAAGCTGTTAAAATTATGAAACTACCAACTTCTAGAGGACGTGCAAATAGGGCAAAAATTGAGAGACTAAAAAATGATATTGAATTTTGTTCACAGTATAATCATGAAAATATTATTAAGTATCATTTACATGGAGAATATCCAAATGACGGGCAAAGAGCTCAATTCTTATATGCAGTAATGGATTATTTCCCCAAAAATCTTAGGGATGTAATAGATGAATCAGAAAATTATTCACCAGAACAAAGATTAAATTATTTAATTCAGTTATCAAAGGGTATAAACGCTGCTCATGATAAAGGAATAATTCATAGAGATATCAAGCCAGAAAATATTCTGATAAGAGATGAAAATTTAGTTTTAAGTGATTTTGGAATTGCGCATTTTCAAGGATCTGATTTAACTGTTGCGGATGATTTACTAGCAAATAGAAATTATTTATCACCAGAACAAAAGAAAATTGGAAAAGCCCTTAACATTACATTTGCGTCAGATGTATATTCTTTTGGATTAATCATTAATGAATGTTTTACAGGAGAAAATCCAGACGGGTCAGAATATAAGCGTATTTGGCATACTTTTCCTTATCTCTTCGAATTAGATAAGTTAGTCGATAGATTAATTAATCCGTCCCCGGATTCAAGGCCATCAAGTGACAGTGTTCGTATGGATTTGAAGCTTTTAAAAGCTGAATTAGATAGCGAAAAAGAAGATCTAAAATATGTAAATACTGGCGGACATGAGATTGAAGATAAAGACAGAATTTTAAAGATATCAAGTGAGGATTTAATTTTTTCACAGTTCGTTTTGAACGATCTTTCAAATGAGAGTTTGAAAGAATTAAATTTTAATTACCATTGCTCGATTAATTATCGTGTCACAGATGAATTGCACTCTAACTTTCTACTCCAACAAATAATGGATAAATGTGAGGCTGCTTTTTCGTATGAGAGTGTTCACTATTTCTCTAATAATTTATATTCACCTCTTGATATTTTTAATAATCCAGAAGATATATCTTTATTTGAAAAAATGAGGGAAATCTTGTTATCTATAAACGGTGACAAAGTTATATCTGGAAAAATTTTAAAATTTTTTAGTTCTTGTTGCAGTTATCATTGTAAGGAAATATTGAGAGATATTGATGTTATTATTCAAAAGACTAAAGAAGAAATATTTGGGGTTCCAATTCTATATTTAATAAAATATTTAAGAAAAAATCATTTCAAGTTGAATCAGTCAGAAAAACTTTATGATAAAATTAGGTTGGATTGGACAAATTATAAAGGTGAATTAAAAGATAGCCCTTTAGAACTACCCCTTTTTAAAAGAGATCTAGATTTTTATCAACACAAGAAGAATAGGATATTGGAAATTTTGGGAACGATTGCTCTCCAATTTCCTATGGATTATTATGAAATTGATTCTAAAAACTATTCATTGAAGTTTGATAATCAGTTTAATAAAGGCATATTTCATATCTTTAAGTATTATTGTTTATCAAAAACAAAAAAAGGTTCTATATTTGAAGCGGATGTTTTAAATTTATTTAGAAATATTAGAACTAATGATGAAGAAGGTATAGTTGAATTAGTTATTTCTACAGATTTTGATGTAGAAATTACATTGTCTAAAATTTTTATAGATAATTATAGTGAGGAGCAAAACACATGATCAACCGTTACTCTCGCCCTGAGATGGCGAACATTTGGAGTGAAGAAAATAAATACCGTGCTTGGCTTGAGGTGGAAATCTTGGCTGACGAGGCATGGGCTGAGTTGGGGGAAATCCCTAAGGAAGATGTGGCTTTGATTCGCGAAAAGGCGGACTTTGACATCGATCGTATTTTAGAGATTGAGCAGGAGACTCGTCACGATGTGGTTGCCTTCACACGTGCGGTTTCTGAGACTCTTGGTGAAGAGCGCAAGTGGGTCCACTATGGTTTGACTTCTACCGACGTGGTGGATACTGCCTACGGTTACCTCTACAAGCAGGCCAACGACATCATCCGTCGTGACCTTGAAAACTTCACCAACATCATCGCTGACAAGGCTAAGGAACACAAGTTCACCATCATGATGGGGCGTACCCACGGTGTGCACGCTGAGCCGACAACTTTTGGTCTTAAATTAGCGACTTGGTACAGCGAAATGAAGCGCAATATCGAGCGTTTCGAGCATGCGGCTGCTGGTGTGGAAGCTGGTAAGATTTCTGGTGCGGTTGGGAACTTTGCCAACATTCCACCATTTGTAGAGAAATACGTCTGCGACAAGCTTGGTATCCGTGCCCAAGAAATCTCTACACAGGTTCTTCCTCGTGACCTTCATGCTGAGTACTTTGCCGTTCTTGCCAGCATCGCAACTTCCATCGAGCGTATGGCAACGGAGATCCGTGGTCTTCAAAAATCAGAACAACGTGAAGTGGAAGAGTTCTTTGCCAAAGGTCAAAAAGGCTCTTCAGCAATGCCTCACAAACGTAACCCTATCGGTTCTGAAAACATGACAGGTCTTGCGCGTGTCATCCGTGGTCACATGGTGACAGCCTATGAGAACGTCGCTCTCTGGCACGAACGTGATATTTCTCACTCATCAGCTGAGCGTATCATCACACCAGATACGACTATTTTGATTGACTACATGCTCAACCGCTTTGGAAATATTGTCAAGAACTTGACGGTCTTCCCAGAAAACATGATCCGCAACATGAACTCTACGTTTGGTTTGATTTTTAGCCAACGTGCTATGTTGACCTTGATTGAAAAAGGCATGACCCGTGAGCAAGCCTATGACTTGGTGCAACCAAAAACAGCCTACTCTTGGGATAATCAAGTAGACTTTAAACCGCTTCTAGAAGCAGATCCAGAAGTGACATCACGCCTGACTCAAGAGGAAATTGATGAAATCTTCAACCCTGCATACTACACTAAACGAGTGGATGATATCTTTGAACGTATCGGACTTGGTGATTAATCCTAACAATAAAAAGCGAGATTCAATCTCGCTTTTTTGTATGCTTATTGAAGGGGTTTAATCTTCTTTTTTCTTAGTGAGTCCGTAGGCTGCTAGTGTGGCCATGAGTCCTGCTGCGACCAAGCCTGCAGAATCTTGATTTCCTGTTGCAGGAAGTTGTTTTTCTTCTGCTTTGCTAGTAGTTGGTTCAGCTTGCTCAGCTTTCTCAACGGCAGTTCCGACTTCGACCACCTGAGCGACCGCTTCCTGCGATACCGCACTATTGACAAGCGTTCTTTCTTCTTTTCCATCAGCACTAGTGCTTACAGAGTAGAAGGCAGTACGGTGGCCGTTAGCCCCTTTAGTAACAACTTGCGTTTGTCCTTTTGGTAATTGAGGATTTTCACGTGTCACAGTAGTGAATGGAATTTCTTCCTCTTGGATATCCAGTCTTGGTTTTGTTTCTGCGGCTGGAGCAAGACCGTGTTCGTCTCCTACATGGGTTACAAGGGTTCCGACTTCAATAACTTGGGTCACTGCTTCTTGAGTCACAAGGCTATCTACAAGAGTTTTCACTTCCTTACCGTCAGCACTAGTGCTCACAGAGTAGTAATGACTGCGACGACCGTTAGCGCCTTTAGTAACGACTTGAGTCTTCCCTTTGAGCAAGAGTGGATTTTCACGTGTCACAGTAGTGAACGGAATATCTTCTTCTTGGATATCCAGTCTTGGTTTCGCTTCGGCAGCTGGAGCAAGGCCACTTTCATCCCCTTTGTGGGTAATAGGGGCACCGATTTCAACCACTTGGGTCACAGGTTCTTTGGTTACTTGGCTATCTAGAACGGTTTCTGTTTGTTTACCATTTTCAGTAAGGACAGAGATGTAATGAGTGCGTTCGCCATCTACACCTGGTGTGACAATCTTTTCTTGCTTAGCTGGGAGGTTTGGATTTTCCTTCTTGATAACTTCAAATGGAATCTTTTCTGCTCTTGTGATGAGTTCCGGTTTGGTTTCGACATTGGTAGCTAGTTCGTTTTCATCGAGGCTTCCTGAGTGGGTTGTTGCTGGTTTAAGGCCTAGGCGGGCTGCCTTGAGTTTAGCTACGAGAGCGTCTAACTCGGCTTGTTTGTTACGGTTGAGGTTGTAGTTGAGAGCTTCTTTAGCTACATTTAGGGCATCCAAGCTTTCCTTGCTGTATCCATCCAAGTTTGCAGGGATTTGAGCAAGTTCCTCACGGAGTGCATTGTAGTTAGCGCGGAAGTAGTCTTTGTTATGGTCTGCAAAGGCAGTCATGAGTTCAAAGATTTCTTCTTCCTTGTACTCAGCACTTGGTTTGTCTGCCCAGATAGCAAGCATGCTTCCGACGGTTGGAAGGTCTACTTCTGGATACTTGGTAGATGCAAGCTGGTTAAATGGCACTTTGCCAGAGTTTTCAATCGCCTTTGATAGTGGGTAGGCTTCGTCTGGTTTGTGATTTCCTAGGACGTAGTACCAGTCTCCGTTTGTGTTGAGGAGTTTATAGCCTTTGCTTGCTAGGTACTGAGGCGTTGCAAGGTTGTAGCCCCACCATCCTTTAGACCAGTAAGAGATGATGACATCCTTGTCAAACTCAACATCATCCTTGTCCTCGTAGTAGAAACCATCGTTGAAGGCCATCGGTTGAAGGCCTCTTTCTTTTGCCATAGCAGCAAGAGTGTTGGCATATTCAGCAAACTTGCCATAGAGTCCATACCATTTGAGGTAGTACCAGCCTTGAGCGTTGGTAGCGTCATTAGCGTATTCGTCTGTACCGTAGTTAAAGATCTTAGTCTTGCCCGCAAAGAAGTCCATGTACTTACCGATAAGGGCTTTTGTAAAGTTCATTGCTTCTTCGTTTTCAAGGTCCATGGTTGTTTTGGAGACTTTATCGAAATTAGCTTGAGGGTTTGCGATACCTAATTTTTCCATAGCGACAAGCATGGCATCCATGTGACCTGGGCTGTTGATTGCTGGAATGAGTCCAAGACCTTTTGATTTTGCGTACTCGATCAATTCAGTGATTTCAGCCTGGCTAAGAGTGGTTCCGTTTGGGTCATCGTAGTAAGCTTTTGTTCCTTCAATGATGGCATTTTTGACATCGTCACTTGCATAAGTTTTTCCGTTAGCAGTGATAGTCATGTCATCAAGTAGGAAGCGAAGTCCGTCATTTCCTAGGAGAAGATGCACATCAGAGTAGCCGAGCTCGCTCGCTTTGTCTACGATGCGTTTGAGTTGGTCGAGCGTGAAGTACTTACGTCCAGCGTCAATTGAGATCACCTTGTTCTTGGCAAGTTTTTCAACTTCGCGTTTCGCGTCTTCTTCTTTTTGAGCTTCTGGTGTGAAGGTCAAATTGCTGACAGCTTCTTGGAGTTTCGCGATTGCCTGGTCAATCGTGTCCTGTTGGGCTCGGCTGAGGTTGCTATCGAGTGAGCGAATGGCTTTTTCAGCTTCTTTGACAGCTGCGACACTTTCTGCAGTATAGCGGTTAAGGTCTGTTGGGACTTCTTTCAGAGCTTGCTCAGCAGACTCATAGTCGGCAGCAAAGTACTCAGCGTTTGCATTTGCGAAATGACGCATGAGTTTGAAGAGGCGTGATGGTGAATAACGTTGAGCTGGGTCATCTGCCCAAGTAGCTACCATACCGCCGATGAACGGGATATCTGCTCCTTCAGATTTTGGTACTGAAGTAATTGGAGTGCTCTTGATACCGTTGAGGCCTTGGTCAAGGTTGTACCAGCCTTGGCCGTCGGCATTTCGTCCGAGAACATAGTACCAAGCATCGTTGGTATTAAGGATTTGGTGACCTTTTTCAACTAGAAGTTTAGAAGAAGCGACGTCGTATCCGCCCCATCCACCAGTCCACATAGAAACGATGATATCTTTGTCAAAAGTACCAGAACTAGTATCACTATTGTAGTAAATGCCATCGTTGAAAGCCATTGGCTTAAGACCGTGAGATTTGACAATGTGAGCAAGATCATTAGCGTAAGTGATAAATTTACTATATTTTCCTTGTGTTTGAAGGACAGTCCAACCTTTAGCGTTTGTAGCATCGTTGGCATACTCGTCTAGTCCGATGTTGAAGATGTCAGATTTGCCAGCGAAGTAAGCTGCATACTTGTCGATTAAAGCTTTTGTGAATTCAACCGCTTCTTTGTTATCAAGGTCAACAGTACGAGCAGATTCTTTTCCCAAGTAGTTGAAGTTCGGTTTTTGAATGCCTAGTTCTTTCATAGCATGCAAAATCGCATCCATGTGACCAGGGCTGTTTACAGTTGGGATGAGACCAATGCCTTTGTTTTTAGCATAGTTGATCAAGTCCGTCATCTGACTTTCTGTCAAATGGTTGCCGTTTGGATCCTTGTAGTAGGCATCGGTTCCGTTTTCAAGTGCACGTTTGACATCGTCGCTTGCATAGGTTTTGCCATTGGCTGTGATCGTCATGTCGTCCAACATAAAACGCATGCCATCATTTCCAACTAGTAAATGAAGATCAGTATAACCGTAGTGTTTGGCTTTGTCGATGATTTCTTTGAGTTGGTCTGGAGAGAAGTACTTGCGTCCAGCGTCGATTGAGATCATTTTTCGTTTTGCCAGTTTTTCATTTACCTGAGCTTCTCGTTCCGTGCTAGGAGTGGCTACTGCAGGTGTGACGGCTTCATTTTTCTTTTCTGAAGGAGTGCTTTCAGCAGGAGTTTCAGCTGGGGCAGGGCTTTCTTTCTCGGCAGTAGGAGTTGGAGTAGCATTTTCTGTCACAACTGGTGCGCTTGACTCTTCTGTTTTTGGAGCAACTGTTCGAGGAGCCTCCTGGTCCTCTTTGACCTCCTCTTTGACCTCCTCTTTTACAGGCTTGTCAGCCTTTTCTTCCAGTTTTTCTGGAACCTTGGAGTCTACAGCTTCTTTGACTGCTTGTGGACTCTCCTGAATCGTTTGAACAGTTTCTTCAGCTGTTGGAGCTGGAGTAATCCCGTCGGCAGATACGACTTGTGCGCTAAAAGCAAATCCTATAAGTACAGAAGCTGCCCCAACCGCGTATTTACGAATGGAGAAGCGCTGTTTCTTTTCTAGTTTCATGACAAAACCTCCTTGTTATTATCATATATGATAGCGTTTACATAAAACCAATTTTATTTTATTATCTAAGGAGTAAAATGTCAAGTGGGTTTATATAAGAACTATAATAAATAGAGGAAATCATAAGATTTAGGAGAAATTTGCTAATAAGGGATAAAACTGAGGAAAAACCAAACGAAAATTTAACTTGTTTTTAGTAAAAATGCTACTAATTAAATAAGAGCCCTTCATAGCGTTTTCACAACTTCTTTCTCGTGCTATAATGAATACAGAAAAAGCCTGAGTTAGGCTCAGGCTTTTTCTTAATGACCTCGGTTACATGAGATGAATTTGATTTTATAGTAGTCTGCTCGCTTATAAGTTTCACTATAGGCAAGGACTTGGCCAGTGGCCTCAAGTTTTGTAGTCTTCGTTTGGAAGACAGTTGGGAATTGTGTATCGATTCCGAGTACAGAAGCAGCATGCTCTGGTGTTGGGAATGCGATTTCGTTGATTTCCTCGAAATGTTCATCACTCATGTGAATGCGGTAATCCAATTTGAAACGTGTATAGATAGAGCTATAATAATCAAGATTTGGATAGTTGGCATTGATGTATTGCTCAGGAATATAAGATGTGTGGTAGATGTATGTCACGTCGTTTGTCTGACGAATACGTTCAATCTTATAGTAGAATTGATCTCCACGTAGTCCAAGTTTATCTAAATATTCAAGTTTGTTTCCACGCTCGATAGAAAGGACAGTAACTTTATCGTCTTTTGTTTCAAAGACTTCAACATCTGAAAACTCAACGAGTTTGTGCTTGCGGGCACGTGAAACGAAAGTACCTTTACCTTGTTGGCGGACAATGTAGCCGTCTTTAGCAAGGTCATTCAAGGCACGAACAACTGTGATTGAACTCACATCGTACATCGCGATCAATTCGGCTTCTGTATAAAATTTATCTCCACTTGCAAATTGACCAGAGATGATTTTGTTTTTTAATTCATCTTTAATATATTGGTATTTAGGAATAGCCATAAATTTCACCTCGATTCTCTTTCTCCAATTTTGATTTTACCACAAATATAGAGAAAAGAGTAGTATTAAGGTCAAAAAATTAAAATAATAGACTAAAAATGTTATTTTACATGTAAAAAAATTCATTTGATGTTCTTGTGAATTATCATACATAAAAAGATCGTTTTCATGCTATTTTAAGATAATTTCGGTAAACGGTAAGTAAAAAAATAGAAAAATTTTAAATAATTTTCTAAAACCTATTGACAAATGCAAAAGATTTGATTATAGTTAATATTATAATAAATGAAAGCGCAAACTTAATTCGTCAGAGGTAATAACATGACCAGATTTAAAATTGAGGACGATTTCTATTTAGACGGAAAACCGTTCAAGATTTTGTCCGGCGCCATTCATTATTTTAGGATTCCAGCAGAGGATTGGTATCATTCTCTCTATAACTTAAAGGCGCTTGGCTTTAATACAGTCGAGACCTATGTAGCTTGGAATTTACACGAACCTGTTGAAGGGGAGTTTGATTTTGAAGGTGCCAGAAATTTGGAGAGATTTCTTCAAATTGCACAAGATCTAGGTCTCTATGCCATTGTACGCCCGTCTCCATTTATCTGTGCGGAATGGGAATTTGGTGGCTTGCCGGCTTGGCTCTTGACAAAGGACATGCGAATTCGCTCGTCCGACCCGGCCTACATCGAGGCTGTTGCTCGCTATTATGACCAATTATTGCCAAGGCTTGTGCCTCGCTTGTTGGATAACGGCGGAAACATTCTCATGATGCAAGTCGAAAATGAATATGGCTCTTATGGAGAAGATAAGTCTTATCTACGAGCAATTCGAAAATTGATGGAAGACCGAGGGATTGATTGCCCACTCTTTACTTCAGATGGCCCATGGAGGGCTACTCTGAAAGCCGGAACCTTGATCGAAGACGACCTCTTTGTGACAGGAAACTTCGGTTCTAAAGCTCCGTACAACTTTTCACAGATGCAGGAATTCTTTGATGAGCATGGCAAGAAATGGCCCCTCATGTGTATGGAATTCTGGGATGGTTGGTTCAACCGTTGGAAAGAACCCATCATCACACGGGATCCTAAAGAATTGGCAGAAGCTGTTCGAGAGGTATTGGAGCAAGGCTCTATCAACCTTTACATGTTCCATGGGGGGACAAACTTTGGTTTCATGAATGGTTGCTCGGCTCGAGGGACTCTGGATTTGCCACAAGTCACATCTTACGACTATGATGCCCTTCTCGATGAAGAAGGAAATCCAACTGCTAAATACTTAGCAGTCAAGAAGATGATGGCAACCCACTTCCCAGAGTATCCACAGTTGGAACCACTCTATAAGGAAAGCATGGAGATAGGGTCCATTCCATTGGTCGAAAAAGTTTCCTTGTTTGAAACTCTGGATAGTCTTTCTAGTCCTACTGAAAGCCTCTATCCAAAAGCGATGGAAGAACTTGGTCAAAGCTATGGCTACCTTCTCTACCGCACTGAGGCAAGTTGGGATGCAGAAGAGGAACGCCTCCGTATCATTGATGGACGTGACCGAGCTCAACTTTATGTAGATGGTCAATGGATTGCTACTCAATACCAGACAGAGATTGGTGAAGACATCTACTGTCAAGGCAACCGAGAAGGCTTTTCAGAGATTGACATCTTGATTGAAAATATGGGGCGTGTCAACTACGGTCATAAGTTCTTGGCAGATACGCAACGTAAAGGAATTCGAACAGGTGTCTGCAAGGATCTACATTTCTTATTGAATTGGAAACAATATCCACTGCCACTGGATAATCCTGAGAAGATCGATTTTTCAAAAGGATGGATAGAGGGACAACCAGCCTTTTACGCTTTCGACTTTACTGTTGAAGAGCCGAAGGATACCTACTTAGAATTGTCTGAGTTTGGTAAGGGAGTTGCCTTTGTCAACGGGCGTCACTTAGGACGTTTCTGGAACGTCGGCCCGACCCTCTCACTTTATATCCCTCATAGCTATCTCAAGGAAGGTGCTAACCGCATCATCATCTTTGAAACTGAGGGCGAATATAAAGAAGAGATTCACTTAACTCGTAAACCTACACTAAAACACATAAAGGGGGAAAACTTATGACAATTGTAGGATGCCGTATCGATGGACGTTTGATCCACGGTCAAGTAGCCAATCTTTGGGCTGGAAAACTAAATGTTTCACGCATTATGGTTGTAGACGACGAAGTTGTTAACAACGATATTGAAAAGAGTGGTTTGAAACTTGCGACACCACCAGGTGTGAAACTCAGTATCTTGCCAGTTGAGAAAGCAGCAGCAAATATCCTTGCTGGTAAATACGATAGCCAACGTCTCTTTATCGTTGCACGTAAACCAGACCGTTTCCTTGGTTTGGTCGAAGCAGGTGTTCCGCTTGAAACACTCAACGTCGGCAATATGTCTCAAACACCAGAAACTCGCTCTATCACACGTTCTATCAACGTGGTAGACAAGGATGTGGAAGACTTCCACAAACTAGCAGAAAAAGGTGTGAAACTCACTGCTCAAATGGTTCCAAATGATCCAGTTTCAGACTTTTTGAGCTTATTAAAATAGGAAAAAATTTTTAGGAGGTCATTGTTATGATACAATGGTGGCAAATTTTACTTCTCACTTTGTACTCAGCTTATCAAATCTGTGATGAGTTGACAATCGTTTCATCTGCAGGTTCCCCTGTATTCGCTGGTTTCATTACTGGTTTGATCATGGGAGATGTGACAACTGGTTTGTTTATCGGTGGTAACTTGCAGTTGTTCGTTCTCGGGGTTGGTACCTTCGGTGGTGCTTCTCGTATCGACGCAACTTCTGGTGCGGTTCTTGCAACAGCATTCTCTATCTCTCAAGGTATTGATACAGACCTTGCGATTACAACAATCGCTGTACCAGTAGCAGCTCTCTTGACTTACTTCGACGTTCTTGGACGTATGACAACTACTTTCTTCGCTCACCGTGTGGATGCTGCAATCGAACGCTTTGACTATAAAGGTATTGAACGCAACTACTTGCTTGGTGCGATTCCTTGGGCTCTATCTCGTGCCCTTCCAGTCTTCTTTGCCCTTGCTTTTGGTGGTGCTTTCGTACAATCAGTAGTAGACCTTGTTAAAGAATACCAATGGGTTGCAGATGGTTTGACACTTGCAGGTCGTATGCTTCCAGGTCTTGGATTTGCAATCTTGCTTCGTTACCTTCCAGTTAAACGTAACCTTCACTACCTTGCTATGGGATTTGGTTTGACAGCTATGTTGACTGTTCTTTACTCATATGTAACAGGTCTTGGTGGCGCTGTTGCGGGTATCCTTGGTACTCTTCCTGCTGATGTTGCTGAAAAGATTGGCTTTGCAAACAACTTCAAAGGTTTGTCTATGATCGGTATCTCTATCGTAGGTATCTTCCTTGCAGTTGTTCACTTTAAGAACAGCCAAAAAGTAGCTGTAGCAGCACCTTCTACACCATCAGAAAGTGGGGAAATTGAAGATGACGAATTCTAATTACAAATTAACAAAAGAAGATTTTAATCAAATTAACAAACGTAGCTTGTTCACTTTCCAATTGGGATGGAACTACGAACGTATGCAAGCTTCTGGTTACCTTTACATGATCTTGCCTCAATTGCGTAAAATGTATGGGGATGGAACTCCTGAATTGAAAGAAATGATGAAAGTTCATACTCAATTCTTCAATACTTCACCATTCTTCCACACTATTATCGCTGGTTTTGACCTTGCCATGGAAGAAAAAGATGGTGTGGGTTCAAAAGATGCCGTTAACGGTATCAAGACAGGTTTGATGGGACCATTCGCTCCTCTTGGAGATACAATCTTTGGTTCACTTGTACCTGCTATCATGGGATCTATCGCAGCAACTATGGCTATCGCTGGCCAACCATGGGGTATCTTCCTTTGGATCGCAGTTGCAGTTGCTTACGACATCTTCCGTTGGAAACAATTGGAATTTGCCTACAAAGAAGGGGTTAACCTTATCAACAATATGCAAAGTACCTTGACAGCTTTGATTGACGCTGCATCTGTACTTGGTGTCTTCATGATGGGTGCTCTTGTAGCAACAATGATCAACTTTGACATTTCTTACAAATTGCCAATCGGTGAAAAGATGATTGACTTCCAAGACATCTTGAACTCAATCTTCCCACGCTTGCTTCCAGCAATCTTTACTGCCTTTATCTTCTGGTTGCTTGGTAAGAAAGGCATGAACTCTACTAAAGCGATCGGTATCATTATCGTTCTTGCAGTAGGTCTTTCATTTATCGGTAAATTCTTGCTTGGAATGGGCGCATAATTTATGGTGAAATCGTTAATTTTGGTGAGTCATGGTCGTTTCTGTGAAGAACTTAAAGGTAGCACGGAAATGATTATGGGTCCACAAGACAACATTCATGCAGTGGCTCTTCTTCCAGAAGATGGTCCAGAAGAATTTACTGCTAAATTTGAAGCTGCTATCGAAGGATTGGATGATTTCCTAGTCTTTGCGGATCTTCTCGGTGGTACACCATGTAACGTGGTGAGCCGCTTGATCATGGAAGGTCGCAACGTGGAACTCTACGCAGGAATGAATCTGCCAATGGTGATTGAATTTATCAATGCTAGTCTTACAGGTGCAGATGCGGACTATAAGAGCCGTGCTGCAGAAAGCATCGTAAAAGTCAACGATTTGTTAGCGGGCTTTGATGATGACGAAGATGAATAAGATGTGACTTAGAGCATCTTATATAGAATATACATGGGAATGGGAGTCAATCCCATTCCCATATTTTCAATAGGAATGAAACAATAATAGATTAGAGGAACTCTATGCTAAATTACACAAAAGAAGAATTACTTGAACTGGGTGCAGAAATCACGACTCGTGAGATCTACCAACAGCCTGATGTATGGAAAGAAGCTTTTGAAGCCTATCAAGCGAAACGTGAAGAAATTGCAGCCTTTCTGCAAGGTATCGCTGATAGACATGACTATATCAAGGTCATCTTGACGGGTGCTGGTACTTCTGCTTATGTGGGAGATACCTTGGTGCCATACTTTAAGGAAGTCTATGACGAGCGCAAATGGAACTTCAATTCTATTGCGACAACAGATATCGTAGCAAATCCAGAAACCTATCTGAAAAAAGATGTGGCAACTGTCCTTGTATCCTTTGCTCGTAGCGGAAATTCACCTGAGAGTGTGGCAACAGTTGATTTGGCCAAAGCCTTGGTTGATGACCTCTATCAAGTGACCATTACATGTGCTGCAGATGGTAAATTGGCTCTTCAAGCTCATGGCGATGAGCGCAATCTTTTGCTCTTGCAACCAGCTGCTTCCAATGACGCTGGGTTTGCCATGACTTCTAGCTTTACGTCTATGATGCTAACAGCTCTCTTGGTCTTTGATCCTACAGAATTTGCTGTGAAAGCTGAACGTTTTGAAGTTGTTTCTAGCCTTGCGCGTAAGGTTTTAGACAATGCAGCAGATGTTAAAGAGCTTGTAGATCTTGACTTTAACCGTGTTATCTACCTGGGCGCTGGTCCTTTCTTTGGGCTTGCTCATGAAGCTCAGCTCAAGATTTTGGAACTAACAGCTGGTCAAGTTGCGACCATGTATGAAAGCCCAGTTGGCTTCCGTCACGGTCCAAAATCTCTTATCAACGAAGATACAGTTGTTTTGGTATTTGGTACAACGACAGACTACACTCGCAAATACGACTTGGACTTGGTTCGTGAAGTGGCTGGTGATCACATTGCTCGTCGTGTTGTGCTCTTGAGTGATCAAGCCTTTGGTCTTGAAAATGTCAAAGAAGTAGCACTGGGTTGTGGCGGTGTCTTGAACGATATTTACCGTGTCTTCCCTTACATCGTTTATGCCCAACTCTTTGCCCTATTGACTTCACTCAAGGTAGAAAATAAACCAGATACACCATCTCCTACTGGCACTGTAAACCGTGTGGTACAAGGTGTGATCATTCATGAATATCAAAAATAAGGAAGTGTCTATGAGTAAATTACAATTAAGTTCCAATAAAGTAGCCTGCTTGCAAAAACTCTCTGACGAGAATGGAATCATCTCAGCTCTTGCCTTTGACCAACGTGGTGCTTTGAAACGCCTCATGGCTCAATATCAAACAGAAGAGCCAACAGTGGATCAAATGGAAGAGCTTAAAGTCTTGGTTGCAGATGAATTGACAAAATACGCTTCATCTATGCTTCTTGACCCTGAGGATGGTCTCCCAGCTACAAAAGCGCTTGATGCCAATGCTGGTCTTCTTCTTGCTTATGAGAAAACTGGCTACGACACAACTAGCACCAAACGCTTGCCTGACTGCTTGGATGTTTGGTCTGCCAAACGCATCAAGGAACAAGGTGCAGATGCTGTTAAGTTCTTGCTTTACTACGATGTAGATAGCTCTGACGAACTCAACCAGCAAAAACAAGCCTACATCGAACGCATTGGTTCTGAGTGTGTGGCAGAAGACATTCCGTTCTTCCTTGAAATCCTCGCTTACGATGAAAAAATAGCTGATGCAGGTTCAGTAGAATACGCAAAAGTGAAGCCACACAAGGTTATCGGTGCTATGAAGGTCTTCTCAGACCCACGCTTCAACATCGATGTCTTGAAAGTGGAAGTTCCAGTCAACGTCAAATACGTTGAAGGCTTTGGCGATGGTGAAATCGTGCATACACGTGAAGAAGCAGCAGCCTTCTTCAAAGCACAAGATGAAGCAACTAACTTGCCATATATCTACTTGAGTGCAGGTGTATCAGCCAAACTCTTCCAAGAAACACTTGTCTTTGCCCACGAATCAGGCGCAAACTTCAACGGTGTTCTTTGCGGCCGTGCAACTTGGGCTGGATCAGTTGAAGCCTACATCAAAGACGGTGAGGCAGCAGCTCGTGAATGGCTTCGCACAACTGGATTTGAGAACATTGACGAACTCAACAAGGTTCTTCAAACAACAGCGACTTCATGGACTGAACGTGTGGAAGCATAAAACAAGTATAGAAGAACCCCATTTTGTTAAGAAGCTACTTAAGGTTTTCTGACAAAGGATTCTGAAAATAGAAACTACAACCATAGATGGTGAGACACTCTCTATGGTTTGTTTACTTAAGAGAAATGGATCAAAGGAGAGAAGAATGAAAGCATACACAGAACGTGTATTTGGAAATCATGAGGGCAAGGATGTCTTGGCTTATCGCTTTGAGACTGATGGTGGTTATCAGCTTGAAGTTATGACTTATGGTGCGACCATCTTGCGCTATGTCACACCTGACAAAGCTGGAAACTTTGCCAATGTGATCTTGGGCTTTGATGATTTTGCTAGCTATGTGGGCAATAGTCCCAAGCATGGAGCGAGTGTGGGACCAGTAGCAGGCCGTATCGCTGGTGCGACATTTGAGCTCAATGGCAAGACCTATGACCTTGAAGTCAACAATGCTAGCAACTGTAACCACAGTGGTTCAACAGGTTGGGATTCCAGCTTGTTTGAATTGGTCGAGGTGAGCGACCATGGCTTGACTCTCTACACCGAGCGTACAGACGGGACAGGAGGATTCCCTGGTAATCTCAAGATTTGGATTAGCTACTACTTGGAAGAAACGGGTGCCTACGAAGTCAGCTATAAGGTGACGACAGATCAGGATACGCTTGTCAATCCAACTAATCATAGCTACTTCAACTTGTCTGGTGATTTCACGCAGACAGTTGACCGCCATGTCTTTCAGCTAAATACGGAGGGCATTTACCCAATCGCTCCAGACGGTGTTCCAGCTAAGACTCCAGATGCAAATCGTGATGTGGTGAAACACATCTACAATGGTGCTTTGCTCAAGGATATCTTTGCAGAGGACGATGAGCAAATCCAGCTGGTATCTGGTTTGGATCACCCATTTGCTCTTCCTGTAGGTCATGACAATGCTGGTTTCCTTTATGACCAAAACTCAGGTCGTTTCCTACTTTTCAAGACAGAGGCTCCTTGCTTTGTGGTCTACTCAGCAAACTTTGTGGATGAAAGTGTCATCATAGGAGACCAGCCAATGGTGCAACACAATGGGATTGCCCTTGAAGCGCAAGCTTTACCAGATGCCATTCACAGTGACCTCAAAGACCAAGTTATTCTCAAAGCAGGGGAAACCTTTACCAGCAAAACTCGCTACGAGCTTGTTGTTAAATAAAAAGAAGAGCTGGTTTCCAGCTCTTTTGAGTTGTCTTCGTTGACATTTTATCTCAATAGTGTATAATTGATGTAATTAATAAAGTTACAACAAACAAAAGGAGACACCCTATGACTTATGCATACCAAAGCCACATTTACCTAGCAGAGGCGGTTTTAAATGTCAAGGATTTGACGAGTCAAACGGCTTTTTATCATCAGATTATTGGCTTGGAGATTTTGTCTCAAACGGAGACAGAAGCGATTTTGGGACTTGGTCGAAAAACCTTGGTTCACTTGATTCAGGCTGAAAAGGCTGGTGAAGTAAGGGAGCATTATGGGCTCTACCATCTGGCGATTTTGTTGCCGACACGAAAGGCCTTGGCAGATGTCTTGAAGCACCTAAGTGACTTGCGGATTCCTCTGGTTGGAGGTGCAGATCATGGATACAGCGAGGCTATTTATCTAGAGGATTTGGAAGGAAATGGCATTGAACTCTACCGTGATAAGCCAGTGTCTTCATGGGATATTCGAGAAGATGGTCGCATTATCGGTGTGACCGAAGCCCTTGCGGCACAGGACATATATGAGTTAGGAGAAAAGGTGGATCCCTTTATCCTAGCTGAAGGGACGAGAATGGGGCATATCCATCTATCGGTGAAGGATAGTCGCGCGGCGAGTCAGTTTTATCAAAAGGCGTTAGGACTAGAAGATAAATTTAGCATTCCTAGTGCTAGTTGGATAGCGGCTGGTCAGTACCATCACCACCTAGCTGTCAACGAATGGGCTGGAAAAGGTCTGGCTCCGCGTGAGCAAGGCTTGCCAGGCTTGGCCTACTATGTCCTTGAGGTCGAAAGCAAGGAAGAACTCCTGAACATCGTTAAACAGGCACAAGAGCTAGAAGTTCCGTTCAAGTGGTTACATTCGAGTGAACTGGATCTTCTAGACCCAGATGGGATTGTGACCCGCATTCGCTTGGCACGATGAAACGAGGAAAACACATTATTTATTTTAGAGACATAGGAAAAGGCGGATAAGCTCGCATTCTGTTTTTAGAATGCGGACTTGTTTGCTTTTTTATGAAATGACGAAACCTTTCTTGGATCTAGCAAAGGTATCTGCCGGGGATATTTTCCCTTTTCTGGGGGTTCATGCTATAATACTAATAAACTTTTCTTTCTCTAGGAAGGCAAATGCTAAAAATCAGCTAGACTGCTGGCAATCGTTGTCACGATGCTTTTAAGAGAAAGTAGAACTTTGTTTGAACATCCGTATTGAGTTTAGGAAATGGTAATAAGATGGACACAAGTGTAAAAAATTTAATCAGTATGGGCCCTCTGGAGGACTCTTTTATCTATTATGATTTGGGGAATCAAGTATTCTACAGTGCAAAACAAGGCATGAATTATTCAGCTATTGCAGCCCCTATTGCAATCTATTCCTTCCAACGGCTGTCAAAGTTGCTCAACCAAACCTTTGGAGATGTCTCCTCCCCTTTCAATCTGATTTTCTTTATCCTGATGTCTCTATTTTTGGTTTTCGGGACCATTCTCCTTGCCAAATCTACCCGACGTAACATGAAGACAGATAGATTTAGAAAAGTTCAGCTGACAAAAGCCAATATCAAAACACTTAGGAGAAAATATAGATGGACCGTCCTAGTTGAGATTTTTTGTTTTCTCATGGTTCTGTTTTCCATCTATCGCTATTTTATCTACTCTGATTTTCAGTTCTTGATTATGTATATGTTAGGGATTTTTTCCCTTGTTTATATTGTCTATGAATTTCAGATGAAAACGCGCAAACGACTGTTCAAGGAGCTGATGGAGGCATTACAGGACGATAGCCGAGGGAAAGAGGGAGAAATGTAAGATGAGAAAAATCATTTATATAGGCCAAGGAAACCAGCAATCCGTCTACTATAACACAAGGACGAGAGAGGCTTTAGCGACAGAATCTAGCGCCTCGTCAGAAACCGACGGTGCCATCAGTTCAAAGAAATCCAAGTGGCCTTGGGTTGTCTTCTTTGTTTTCTTGCTAGTTACTATTATCGGTATTTGGATTCGTTCCTTGCTAGCGCCCTTTAGATTGAGTGAGTGGATGGCACCTATCCATCTAGCCGCAATCCTTTTCGTTTTTATCGGAAGTGTTTATGGATTTGAAAAACTGTTCTACAGTGGGGCTAAGTCGCTTGTCCCAGCAAGTGAAGAGCAGTTTAAAGAAGCAGTTGAAAGTAGTAAATTTTGGAAAAAATCTCCGGATAAGGAACCAACAGTCGATAAAATCATCTTGTATCTATTTGCTATCCTCGTTCTTCTATTTGTTTTTGTTATTGTTGTGTTCTTTGCCATACCTGGGACCTTCATTCCCTACTATGAACATGAATGGTTTGAGCCGTCGATGTTCATGGTGCCAATCGGAGCAACGATCGTCCCAATTAGCGTGGTTCTTCTACTATTTCAAAACAATCCAATCCGCTGGCTGTTAGCCGTACGAAAATACAAGCAGGGGAAAGTATTATTTGGGGAAGAGAAGAACTAGAAACATGAGAGAAACGCTATTACCATTACCAGTGGTTGGTGATGGTGATGTTTTATCAACAACCTATGATAAAATTGAAGTTTCTGATTATAGTGATTAGTGAAAACTGTGGTGATTTTATATGAGAAAAATAATTTTTATTGGACAGAGCGGTAATAAGGCCGTTTACTATAATACGCGAACGAGAGAAGCTCTTGTAGCAGATAAGAGCGCCTTGTTAAATACAGAAGGGGCTAGGAAGAGCAATAGTGCTATCATTCCTTTGATGTTTGCTTTTGTTTTTTTGGGTATTATCGGAGGATTAGTAGCTATACCTGCATTTTCAGATTTTCGATACAACAGCTGGATGGTTCCGCCTTATATCGTTGCCCAGTTCTTTGTCTGCTTTGGCTTTATATGGATGATGGAAGAAGCCTTGTATAAAGAGGTGAAACAGGTTCAAGGGGCAAGTTCTCAACAGTTCGCGAAAGCTGTTGATTCAAATCTGTTCTGGGACAATTTCAGCGATAAAAAAGCGACGTTTGGGAAAATGTTGGCTTTTATGATTGTTCTGCTATTAGTTTTTATGACTACTATAGTAATATTTGTTGCTACTATCCCAAGTATTATTGACTCATTCAATAAGCAAGAGACATTTGATATACAAATCTTTTTCTCGCTTTTAGCAGGCCTCTTTCCAGCTGTTTCTTATTTGTTGTTATTCCAAAACAACCCTATCCGCTGGCTCTTAGCTGTGCGGAAGTATGAGCAGGGGAAAGTGATATTTAGGGGAGAAATAGAAAAGAGGGAATGATAATGTCACAAGAGAGATATTTGCAGATCAAAAAAGAGCATCAAGTTCGTAAGTTTGTGGGGCGTTTCCTCTTCATTCTTCTCGCTATACTCGATGTTCTACTGGTATCAAGTCATTCCAATTATGTCCCGCTTGTAACGGTGGCTATGGTAACGATTGTGCCTTTTAATCATTTTCTACTTGGTCCTCTTAGGAGACAGAAAAAAGCCATAGAAAAAGAGCATCCAGAATGGAAAATACTCAGTACAAAGGGAGTAAAGGTTCCCTCGGCTGAGGCCAATAAAAGAACCTTGGCTGGTATTGGGATCTTGATAGCCTTACTGTTGTCTTTTGGGCTATTCTATAAACCTGTGAAACAGCCGAACGTCCAAGTAAACAATCCGCCTAAGCTTGATTTTAACACGCCTGGAACGTCCAAGCCTTCTGAGTCTGAGTCGTCCAGTTCCTCTAAGACCAAAGAATCCAGTTCCCCAGAATCGAAATCCTCGTCTTCGACTGAACAAAGTTCTAAAACCGAAAATTCAGGAACAAAACCGTCAAAAAGCGAGTCCAATAATCCCTATTACCAGATTCCAGGACTTACTGACGAACAGGTGAGAGATATCATATCGAAATCTGTGAAAGATTTGAGAGAAAAACAGTCAAAAGAAAAATCCGAAGAGTAGACTCGAGGGCATCGATGTCCTTTCTGGATGAGTTAGTTTTGAGATTTTACTGTATAAAATAACAGGAGGAGTTCATATGAATAAAGAAGTGATTGGTTTGATAGTTGGGACAATCGTCATCTTCCTATCTTTTGTATTTGTGTGTGGGACCTTTCTTTTCCTCTATCTTCGGGATCAGAAGTTGGTCCGCCTTGCCAAGTCATCCGTACAGGGAACGGTTATCGGCTATAGCCGTTTTCGTGAGGGGTATCCACCTATCGTCGAATACACGGTGGATGGGATTTCTTATAAGAAAACCTTGCAGTATTTTATGTTCAAAACGGTCACAATTCCGTGGGGGACTACTAAATTTTTAAAGGACTATACAAGAGAAGATATGCTGGCACCTTCGATCACTCGCTACAGCAACTCCTTTGTTTCCTTCAAACGCTTGATGCAGACCCATTTCCCCCTTCATTCGGAGCTGACAGTCTGGTATGATCCAGACAAGCCGACCAGGGCCTATGTCGAACGTTACAGCGGAATGGACAAGTTTTACAAGTGGTTTGGTATCGGATTTGGGCTGGCTCTAGTTCTAGTCTATGGGATAGTGATCCTAGCCTTTTTGTCCAAGATATAAGGCATAAAAGTCAGTTGGTTAATAGGAAATTTTATTTCCCATCGAGTTTCAAGGAGGGCAGAGTTTCTTTTCCATTTTCATGCTCACCAATCTTTTCTGTCTGATACAGAGGAAAGGTTGCCTCCCACAAATACAGACAGGAAGTGAATTTTGACAAAGCCCCTTATTCGAGATATAATGAAGAAAAAGTGACCAAGGATAAATCAATGACAAACTCAAAGTATATCACACGCCTGAAGCGTTCAGAGGGCCAGTTGCGTGGGATTCAAAAGATGATTGAAGAAGATCGTGACTGCGCAGATATTGTTACGCAGTTGACAGCAGTGAAATCTAGCGTTGAGCGCGTGATTGAGATGATAATTACTGAAAATCTCACTGACTGTATCAACCAACCACTAGACGACCCCGAGGCTCAAAAGGAACGCCTAGAAAAGGCCATCCGATACCTGATTAAACGGAAATAAACTAATTTGCTATTGATAAACAATGCAGACAAAGGTATTTAAGTTTGTTCCGACAAAAAAATCATGTAGGACAAACGGATGAGTTCCCCCCAATACCAATGAGAAAACCTCTTTTTAGATACCATAAAGTTGCTTCTTTTTTAGAAGCGACGGGTTACGAACCCTATATCAGCGGGTTGCAGAAATGAAAAAACCGATTAAGGAACTTAATCGGTTTTTTGCTTATTCTACTTGACCGGGCCAAGCATTCATACCACCTTCTACATTGATAACGGTGAGGTCTTGGGCGCTTAGAAATTCACAAGCAGATGCGGAGCGTACTCCACCTTGACAGATGACATGGTATTCCTGGTCAGGTTTGAGTTCTTTGTAACCTTGCTCCAAAGTACTTAACGGAAGATTTTTGGCCCCTGGTGCATGTCCTGCTTGGAATTCGTGCGCTTCACGTACATCGATAAGATTTAGATTTTCATTTAGGTATTTTTCATAAAAGTCAGCCATGCTGATACTCGTTTCCATATTCGACTCCTTCTGGATTAGCCATTTTGTATAGTGAATAAGCGGCGTCAAGGTTTTGGACGGTAAACCCTGCCGCTAGAGGATACGCTCTGTGATCTAGCTACGCAAAACGCTGATGTAGGCGTCTGGTTCATCCAAGTTCTCCCATAGTTTGTTTAGGGGGATATGAATGGTATCGACCTTGGGTCGCCCCCTGAAATTCGCCACTTGTCCCGTATATCTAGGGATTTTGGCCCTTAGTCAGATTGTCTTTGAGCGGACACCTTGGATATGGTCGCTCAGACCCTCGATAAGGTTCAAGGCTGCGTAGCCAATTATTTTATACTTCTAGATGACCTTGCCTGTCCAAGCGCTCATACCGCCTCGGACATTGATGACATCGTAGCCTTTTTTCTTTAGCTTTTTCGCAGCTAGTTTGCTTCGCACACCAGAATGACAAATAACATAAAGTGTTTCTGTTGTTTCAGGGGTGTAAGAACCGATTTCCGTTAAAGGAACATTTTTGGCATTTTTGATATGACCTCTACGGAATTCCATAGGCGTCCGAACATCCAGTAGCTGGATCGGTTCTCTGAGTTTAGCTTCTAACTCGCTGGTAGAAATACTATCAATTTTTGTAAATAATAAGTGAAACATAGGCACCTCCGACATACCCTTATGGGGTATATTAAACCATGAAGTTAATCTTTTGTCAAGCAACTTGTTTTAACTTGAAGGGGATTGATTTCGAGAGTCTAGAAAGCAGGCTATTCTTGACCTTTCAAAGTCTTTTTGATATGATGGCCTCAAACTAAGTGTGAGGTATTAAGATGACCAGTGAATACCAGAAAATGATAGCGGGAGAGCCCTATCATCCGTTTGATCCCGAGTTGCGGACCTTGGCTCAGACAGCACGTCAGAAGCAGGCGGATTTCAACCAGGAGTTAGATCCCTTGAAAGGGGCGGAGATTATCAAAAGTTGGTTTGGTTTAACTGGGGAAAATCTCTATGTCAATCCACGCCTGGTGGTCGATTATGGAGTTAATATCCATCTAGGGGAAAATTTTTATTCTAATTGGAATTTGACCATGCTGGATGTTTGTCCGATCCGCATCGGCAACAATGCTATGCTTGGCCCCAACTGTCAGTTTTTAACCCCACTCCATCCACTGGATCCGGATGAACGCAATTCAGGGGTCGAATATGGCAAGCCCATCACCATTGGAGATAATTTCTGGGCTGGAGGTGGCGTCATTGTCCTTCCTGGAGTGACACTGGGCAATAACGTCGTCGCTGGAGCAGGAGCCGTGATCACCAAGTCCTTTGGAGACAATGTTGTCCTAGGTGGGAATCCTGCGCGTGTTATCAAGGAAATCCCAATAAAAGAAAACTAAAAAGAACAGCTTGGGCTGTTCTTTTTATAATCTTTATCTTAGTCTTATAGATTTTTCTTTTTTGGCTTTTTGGGTTAGAGTGACATCGCACTTGGGGATGTTGCTTTTAAAAACTATTAAATGCATTTTAGTACTCTCAAATTGTTTCTAGTAGCCTTTTCAAAAGAATACTGAGCGAAACTGAATTTAAGGAAACTTTCAGAAAAGTTTTAGTTTTGTTTCAGGAATCTTCTGTAGACTGTCTAGCTATATCATACGAAGGAGAGGAAAAAGGCATGAAATCAAAAAAATGGACCCTACTCGCAACGAGTTTAACGGCAATGGTGTTGATGACAGCTTGTGCTCAATCAACAACTACATCCAATACCAAGGCAACTACAAATAATGCCACAACAACTTCAACAAAGACAAACCAATCTTCCTATTTTACAGAGAAGGACAATGATACCTCTTATGACGAAAGCACAGCTTCTAAGATTGAGTTATCTGGCTCATCAGCAAACGTCTCTGGAGATGGGGTGACAGTCTCTGAATCAACAGTGACCATCACAAAATCTGGAACCTATGTGATTTCAGGTCAGTCTGACGGAGTGCAGATCAAGATCGAGGCAGATAAGTCGGCAGATGTTCATCTAGTCCTAAAAGGTGCGACCATGACCAATACCAATGCAGCGATATCTGCGACATCAGCTGGCCATGTCTACTTGACTCTAGCAGAGGGAACCACCAACAGTCTCTCTGACTCAAGCTCTAACAGTGACGAAAAAGCAGACGCAGCTCTCTTTTCTAAGGTGGATTTGACCATCAACGGGAAAGGAACTCTCAATGTAGATGGCAAGAAGAACAATGGTATCAAGGCCAACGACACCCTCCACATCACGGGTGGAACCTATAACATCACAGCAATTGGCGATGCCTTTAATGTCAATGATGAACTCAACATTACTGGTACGACCATGACTATCGATGCCAAGGAAGATGGCGTAAAGGTGGACAATGACGAGGATACTTCAGTCGGAACCATGTACCTATCCAACAACAACATCACCGTCACAGCAGGAGATGATGGCATCCACGCATCAGGTGATTTGGTTATCGATAGTGGTACCTACACCGTCAAGAATTCGACAGAAGGACTTGAAGGTAAGTCAATTACTATCAACGGTGGGGACATTACCATCTATTCGACAGATGATGGAGTCAACGCAGCTAATAAAAACGCCCAACAGAGTGAAATCTTCTTCACCATGAACGGTGGGAACCTGACAGTAGAAGTCGGTCAAGGAGACACAGACCCAATCGACTCGAACGGCAATATCACAGTCACAGGCGGAACCATTAAAATGACTGGTCAAACAGGTTTTGACTTTGATGGAACAGCGACCTACACAGGTGGAGATATCTATCTCAACGGTGAAAAACAAACGGAAATCGTTAACTCTATGCCTGGAGGCGGTGGACCAAATGGAGGCCCTCAAGGTGGCGGTCCAGCCCCTGGCGGACAAGGATAAAAAAGACTCTCCCTTCTCGAAAGAGAAGGGAGGTTTTTGTGTTTGAGAGATGGATTGTAGCTAAAATAACTTCCAATCAGGACTTGAGAATTTCTTGGTTCGGGTTATATAAAAATGCGTGAAATGAATTTCCATCGCCAAGGTCATTAGAGTTGCGATAGCAATGACGATGGTAGGATTGGCTGAGAAAAGCAGAGGAAGAATAGGCCTTTAAAAAGTGGACAGGAAAGACCATTTCAGAGTATCGAGAAGAGATTTAGAAACAGCTCTAAAAGCAATAGCTATCCATTATAAGCATCAGATAATAATATCTGGTGCTTTATTTTTAAAAAAATTCAGATTTTTTCTTGACAAGTGAGTGCTTACTCACTACAATAGGTTTATATTTAGCATGTGAGTAATCACTCACCAAGGAGGAAGTAAATGAAAACATTACTACATTTACAAGATTTAGTAAAATCTTTTGACCATCAAATAGTTCTGAATCATGTCAGCTTTGAATTGCAGCCAGGAGAAATTATAGGCTTAATTGGTCCGTCTGGTGCTGGTAAATCAACTATGATTAAGACTACGTTAGGAATGGAAAAGGCTGATGGAGGCGTAGCTTTAGTGTTAAATCACACTATGCCCAATCGCTATATTTTAGGAGATATTGGCTATATGGCCCAATCAGATGCTTTATACGAGACCTTGTCAGGCCAAGAAAATCTGGAATTTTTTGGTCAGCTAAAGGGGCTTTCTAAAAAAGATCTGAAGGCGGAAATTGCTTATATAGCTCAAGTAGTAGATCTGACAGACTACTTAAACAAGACGGTATCTGGTTATTCTGGAGGAATGAAACGGCGTTTGTCACTGGCTATCGCGCTTTTAGGAAATCCTCAACTCTTGATTTTGGACGAACCGACAGTTGGAATCGACCCTTCTCTTCGAAAGAAAATCTGGAAAGAATTATTCGCGCTTAGAGACAATGGGGTTGGGATATTAGTTACTACCCATGTTATGGATGAAGCAGAGTTGACGGATAAGGTCGGCTTATTATTAGGCGAAAAAATCATTGCTTTTGATACACCGCAACACTTAAAAGAAAGTTATCAAGTTTCAAGTATTGAAGAAGTATTTTTAAAAGCAGAAGGTGAGTAAAATGAGAACAATAGCGATTGCAAAAAAAGTCATCAAAGAATTACTTCGTGACAAACGAACTCTAGCCCTGATGTTTATAGCACCTGTTTTTATCATGTGGTTGATGAACCTCATGTTTTCAGCTAGTACAACCGTGAATGTCAAGTTAGCAACACAAGATCTACCAACTGGTTTGGTAACGAAAATGGATGAGCTCGATCATGTGGACGTCGAGACTTATCAAGACTTAGATCAGGCTAAAAAAGCTCTAGCTGACGAGAAAGTAGATGCAGTCATATCGTATAAAGATGGTGAGTATCAGGTCGACTACGCAAATACGGATGCTTCTAAAACAACTATGACACGACAAGTGTTACGAACGAGTATCGCCAGTGAAGGCACCGATCAGTTAGTATCTCGTGTTAAACAAGCTCTTCCACAATTGGACTCGGACGCAAAAACACCAGAAATCAAGGAGTCTTACCAGTATGGAGATGAAAATACAAGCTTCTTTACCAGCATGATTCCGGTTTTGATAGGTTTTGTAGTTTTCTTCTTTGTCTTTTTGATTTCAGGTATGGCGCTTTTGAAAGAGCGCACCAGTGGAACACTAGAACGTTTGTTAGCAACACCAGTGAAACGATCTGAAATCGTCTATGGCTATATGTTGTCTTATGGTATTATTGCGATTTTTCAAACGGCAGTTGTCGTTTTAGCAGCAATTTGGCTACTAGATGTAGAAGTTGTAGGAAGTATTTTAAATGTTATAATAGTTAATGTGGTACTGGCTCTTGTAGCACTAGCTTTTGGAATTCTCTTGTCTACTCTAGCAAAATCAGAATTCCAAATGATGCAATTTATTCCTCTCGTGATTATGCCCCAACTTTTTTTCTCAGGAATTATTCCATTGTCATCCATGGGAGAATGGGCTCTAACTGTGGGGAAATTTTTGCCATTAACCTATTCTGGTGATGCAATAAGCCAGATTATTCTTTACGGGCACAATCTTGGTGATATTTTGTCAAATCTTGGTGTTTTAATGATTTTCTTGATCATTTTAACAATTCTCAATATTGTTGGATTGCGTCGTTATCGTAAAGTTTAGAAATCAACATAAATAATGCTAAAAAGGTGTGAAGATTAGATGGATAAGACTGTTTTTGAATCGTTTGAAGATTACTTAGAAGAAGCGAATTACCCTCAAGGAAAGAAAAAAATCATGCAGGCAGCAGTGGATCTCATATCAACCAGGAGTTACCATGGGACCTCAACTCTTCACATAGCTGAGCGTGCTGGACTAAGCCAGGCAACTTTGTTTAAGTATTTTAAGACGAAGGATGATCTACTGACGGCTATTTTACATCCTGTAGTCCCAGGCATTTTCGGTAGTTTTTTTGAGGAACTCTTAGCTTTTGAAACGACAGAAGAGAGGGTTCGTTATCTTGTCCATGATCGTATGAGCTATCTCAAAAAAAATCGTGCTTTGATGAAAATCATTCTGCAGGAGAGTTTTTCAAATAAAAAACTAAAAAATGAACAGATTTTTATCTGGAATGCTATTCAAGATAAACTTCGAGTACTTCATAAGGAATTGCTAGCAGATCCACGTGTAAATCCAGAGTTAACGATTCCTCAAATGGTTCGTATTTGTGTTGGTCCATTGTTGGCTTACTTCGCTCAGCTTTATATCGTTAGCGATAATGGAGAAATAAAAGAGGAAGACTTAGACTTATTAGAAAAACAGATTTTAGGTGGTTTGTGGAAATAGAGTAGGCCTAGACAAAATGGAGGCTAGATTCTATTGGTTTGGCTTCTTGTACAAGATAATATAAAAGGGTATACATTACCTGATGCAGATTCGTGCTTTTTTATTATTGAATTTGGTATTTTGGTGATAGTCCTCAATCACTTTGCCAAAACAGAAACCGACTTCTCCAGCGGTGCAACGATTTCTCAAGTGTATGGAAGAGGAGATTTCTGGACTGATAAAGACAACTCCTTGACACTCCGTCAGCTTTTGATACAATAGTACAAAATTACAGGAGGTGGGCTATGATTCAGAAACATGCGATTCCCATTTTAGAGTTTGACGACAACCCCCAGGCGGTCCTTATGCCAACACATGAGGGATTGGACTTAAAGTTGCCAAAGAAGTGCATCTATGCATTTTTGGAGGAGGAAATCGACCGTTATGCTCAGGAAGTAGGGGCGGATTGTGTTGGTGAGTTCGTTTCGGCCACCAAGACTTATCCAGTCTACGTCCTCAACTACAAGGGTGAGGAGATTTGTCTAGCCCAGGCGCCCGTAGGCTCTGCCCCAGCGGCCCAGTTTATGGATTGGTTGATTGGCTATGGTGTGGAGCAAATCATTTCCACTGGAACCTGTGGAGTTCTAGCCGATATAGAGGAGAATGCCTTTCTCGTCCCTGTTCGCGCTTTGCGAGATGAGGGAACTAGCTACCATTATGCAGCACCTTCTCGTTATATGGAGATGCAGATTGAGGCTGTCTCTGCCATTGAGCAAATCTTGGAGCAAATAGGCATTCCTTATGAGGAAGTTATGACCTGGACGACAGATGGTTTTTACCGAGAGACGGCTGAAAAGGTTGCTTATCGTAAGGAAGAAGGCTGTGCTGTTGTGGAGATGGAGTGTTCGGCTCTTGCGGCAGTAGCTCAGCTACGTGGGGTTGTCTGGGGAGAACTGCTCTTTACCGCAGATTCCTTGGCGGATCTAGACAACTACGACAGTCGTGACTGGGGTTCTGAAGCTTTTGACAAGGCACTCGAACTCTGTCTTGCCATTGTGCACTACATGTGAGTGTTCTGACTGTTTTTATGGTAGAATGTAGCTATGTTATTCAAATCTTTTTTGGAAAAAATCAAAACGAATCTGGCTCGTTTATCGCCAGCCCGTCGCATCTTTTTAAGTTTTGCCCTAGTAATCTTCTTGGGCTCGCTCCTTTTAAGCCTCCCCTTTGTGCAATCAGAAACGTCACAAGCGGCCTACTTTGATCATCTCTTTACAACGGTGTCCATGGTCTGTGTGACAGGGCTCTTCACCCAGCCGGTAGCCTCTACTTACAATATGTGGGGCCAGTTGATCTGTATGCTCTTGATCCAGATTGGCGGTTTGGGGCTCATGACCTTTATCGGAATCTTTTATATCCAAGGCAAGCAAAAGCTCAGTCTTCGTGGCCGGGAGACCATTCAAGAAAGTTTCAGTTATGGAGAAACCCAGTCTTTAAAGGACTTTATTCGCTCGATCTTTCTGACGACTTTTCTGGTAGAAGGGATCGGTGCCTTTCTCCTGAGTTTTCGATTTATTCCGGAATTTGGCTGGGGCCGAGGACTGTTAACCTCTATCTTTTTGGCTATTTCCGCTTTCTGTAATGCTGGATTTGATAATTTTGGAAGTACGAGTTTGCTAGTTTTTCAAACGGACCCCTTGATCAATCTAGTGATTGCGGGTTTGATTATCACGGGTGGTCTAGGATTTATGGTCTGGTTTGACCTAGCGACCCAGTTTGGGAAAAAGAAAAAACGTCGCCTGCGTTTCCATACCAAGTTGGTTCTCTTTTTAACGGCGGGAATTTTACTCTTTGGAACCGTATCGACTTTGTTCATCGAGTGGAACAATCCTAGAACGATTGGAAATCTCAGCGCTCCAGAAAAATTGCTGGTTAGTTTCTTCCAGACCGTCAGCATGAGAACGGCAGGCTTTGCTTCCATTGACTACACTCAGGCTCGACCAGTTACCTTACTGATCTACATCCTACAGATGTTTCTGGGCGGGGCACCTGGAGGGACAGCAGGGGGGCTCAAGATTACGACCTTCTTTGTCTTATTGGTCTTTGCTCGTAGCGAACTATTGGGCTTGCCTCATGCCAATGTGGCTCGGAGGACCATTGAACCCCGAACCGTGCAAAAATCTTTCAGTGTCTTTATTATCTTCTTGCTAACATTCTTGCTGGGCTTGATCCTGCTAGGGATAACAGCAGAGGGAAATCCGCGTTTTATTTACCTCATGTTTGAGACCATTTCAGCCCTTGCGACAGTTGGGGTGACGGCAAATTTAACACCAGAGCTAGGCAAGATAGCCCTCAGCATCGTTATGTTGCTGATGTTTATCGGCCGTATTGGTCCCTTGACACTACTGGTCAGTGTAGCAGAATACCAGCCAGACAAGAAAGATACGATTCACTATATGAAAGCAGATATCACTATCGGATAAGAAAGGAAGAACGATGTCAGATCGGACAATTGGAATTTTAGGTTTGGGAATTTTTGGGAGCAGTGTTTTGGCAGCCCTAGCCAAGCATGATATGAATATCATTGCTATTGATGACCACGAGGAGCGCATTAATCAATTTGAACCTGTGCTGGCGCGTGGGGTAGTTGGAGATATCACGGATGAAGAACTCCTTCTATCAGCGGGGATTGACACCTGCGATACCGTAGTTGTCGCAACGGGTGAAAATTTGGAGTCCAGTGTTCTAGCGGTTATGCACTGCAAGAGTCTAGGAGTACCGACCGTCATTGCCAAGGTCAAAAGTCATACAGCTAAAAAGGTTCTAGAAAAAATTGGCGCAGACGCAGTCATCTCACCAGAGTTTGAAATGGGGCGCTCATTGGCACAGACCATCCTCTTTCATAACAGCGTAGACGTCTTTCAGCTGGACAAGAATGTATCGATTGTCGAGATGAAAATCCCTAAATCGTGGGTAGGTAAAAGCCTCAGTCAGTTGGATTTGCGTGGGCGATACAACCTCAACGTACTTGGCTTTCGTGCCTACGAAAATGCTCCTCTGGATGTCCAATTTGGACCCAATGACCTCTTGCAGGCAGATGCTTATATCATGGCCGTCATTAATAACCAACATCTGGACACCCTAGCTGAACTGAGTGAGTAGGAGAGGAAGGGTACTCTCTTTCCAATAATTAACGAGTCAATATAAGTATTTTATAAGAGGGATTTAAGAAAAATTTTAACTTTTTCTTAATCCTTTTTAATTTCAGGAGATTATACTAGAGTCATCAAAAAAAGAAAACTCTAAGGAGAATCCTATGAAATTCAATCCAAATCAGAGATATACTCGTTGGTCTATTCGCCGTCTCAGTGTCGGTGTTGCTTCAGTTGTTGTGGCTAGTGGCTTCTTTGTTCTAGTTGGTCAACCAAGTTCTGCACGTGCTGATGTCGTCAATCCGACTCCTGCCCAAGTCGTGCCAGACGCTGCTTCGGTGAGTGAAAAGAGCGACTTACCAGCAGAGGTTCTCAAAAAAGCAGTCGATGTAGCTCTTCCTTCAGAACAGTCTATTCCAACACCTAAAGCAAGTGTGGATACGACAAGCTCTTCAGAAAAAGCGGACGCAACTGCTAAAGAGCCGGCAGTAGCACCAAAAGAAGAAGTGCAAGCACAACCTGACTCTAAGAAACAAACAGAAGATGCAGTTAAACCTGTGGAAAGTCCTGCGTCTACAGTTTCTGGACAAGACCGTGAAGCCAGTGAAGCGCAACCAGCGACCACTCCAGCTGAAGTGCAAAAAGGTGTGGCTGACAACACCAAAGACACAGTAGATGTTCCAGCTAGCTACCTTGACAAAGCCAATTTCCCAGGTCCATTCACAGCTGGTGTCAATCAAGTTATTCCATACGAATTCTTCGCTGGTGACGGCATGTTAACTCGCCTTATCTTGAAAGCCTCTGATAAGGCTCCATGGTCAGATAATGGAACAGCTAAAAATCCAGCTCTCCCACCAGTAGAAAAATTGGGCAAAGGTCTTTACTTCTACGAAGTGGATTTAGCAGGCACCCAAGGAAAATCAGATAAAGAGCTGCTTGACCTCTTGAAACAAAACGGTACACAAAGCTATAAGGCTACCATCAAAGTGTACGGTGCGAAAGACGGCAAGCCTGACTTAACTAACCTTGTAGCGACTAAAGATTTGACTGTTAATTTGAATGGCTTGACCACACCAGCTGAAGTGCAAAAAGGTGTGGCTGACAATACCAAAGACACAGTAGATGTCCCAGCTAGCTACCTTGACAAAGCCAACTTCCCAGGTCCATTCACAGCTGGTGTCAATCAAGTCATTCCATACGAAGCTTTTGGTGGAGATGGCATGTTGACTCGTCTTATCTTGAAAGCATCCGACAAGGCTCCATGGTCCGACAACGGAACAGCTAAAAATCCAGCTCTCCCACCAGTAGAGAAATTGGGCAAAGGCCTTTACTTCTATGAAGTGGATTTGGCTGGCACTCAAGGAAAATCTGACAAGGAACTACTTGACCTCTTGAAACAAAATGGTACACAAAGCTATAAAGCTACTATCAAGGTGTACGGTGCGAAAGACGGCAAGCCTGACTTAACTAACCTCGTAGCGACTAAAAATTTGGATGTCAACTTGAATGGCTTGACTACTCCAGCTGAAGTCCAAAAAGGCGTAGCCGACAACACCAAAGACACAGTAGATGTCCCAGCCACTTACTTGGACAAGGCTAACTTCCCAGGACCATTCACAGCTGGTGTCAATCAAGTCATTCCATATGAATTTTTCGCTGGAGACGGCATGTTAACTCGTCTTATCTTGAAAGCATCCGATAAGGCTCCATGGTCAGACAATGGTTCAGCTAAAAATCCAGCTCTCCCACCAGTAGAGAAATTGGGCAAAGGTCTTTACTTCTATGAAGTAGACTTGGCAGGCACCCAAGGAAAATCAGATAAAGAGCTGCTTGACCTCTTGAAACAAAATGGTACGCAAAGCTATAAAGCTACTATCAAGGTGTACGGTACGAAAGACGGCAAGCCTGACTTAACTAACCTCGTAGCGACTAAAGATTTGACTGTTAATTTGAATGGCTTGACCACACCAAATCAGGTTAAAGAGTCTGTTGTTAACAATGTCAAAGACATGATTGATGTTCCAGCTAGCTACCTTGATAAGGCTAAGGTTCCTGGACCTTTCTTGGCCGGCGTCAACCAAGTTATTCCATACGAAGCTTTTGGTGGAGATGGCATGTTGACTCGCCTCTTGTTAAAAGCCTCAGATAAAGCCCCATGGTCAGACAATGGAATGGCTAAAAATCCAGCTCTATTGCCGCTTGAAGGCTTGGCTAAAGGTCAATATTTCTACGAAGTGGATTTGAATGGCAATACGGTTGGCAAAGATGGTCAGGCCTTGCTGGAGCAACTTCGAGCTAACGGAACCCATACATATCTAGCTACTGTTAAAGTCTATGGATCTAAAGATGGCAAACCTGATTTGACCAATCTGATTGCTACTCGTCAAGTAACGATTCAGCTTCGTGGAAAAGAAATGGCGACAATACCATCTCAACAAGGTCAGATGAATACGAAGCCTTCTGAAACAGCCTCTACAGGTACGACTGAGGGTATGATGGGTACAAATCACCATATGTCAGATATGAAAGTAGATCAACCAGCTTCTAGCCCAATGGCTAATATGATGAAAAAAGATGATAAAGCGATGCTACCAAATACTGGGGAAGCTAAAACAGCTACAGCTGGCCTTGGTATCTTTGGTCTAGCCTTGGCAGGTCTTGTTGGACTTTTGGGTTTGACAACCAAACGGGAAGATTAAGATTCAAATCACTTAAACATTAGGGAAAATAGTGTTATACTAAAGCAAGTATAACACTGTTTTTATCGAAGGAGTGTCAGATGAAAAAGACAATTTTGCTGATTGATGATGAGATAGATATTCTAGATATTCAAAACCGCTATCTTATACAGGCAGGTTACGATGTTTTGGTCGCCCATGATGGTAAGGAGGGATTAGAGCTTTTCAGAAAAAAATCTATTGACCTCATTATCACAGATATCATGATGCCCAATATGGACGGTTATGATTTTATCAGTGAAGTTCAGTATATCGCTCCGGATCAACCCTTCCTCTTTACAACTGCTAAGACAAGCGAACAGGATAAGATTTATGGATTAAGCTTGGGGGCAGATGATTTTATAGTCAAACCCTTTAGCCCACGCGAATTGGTTTTAAGAGTGAATAATATCTTGCGTCGCCTTAGCCGTGGAGGAGAGACAGAACAGATCGAGTTTGGTGACTTGGTAATCAACCATGTGACTCATGAAGTTCGCATTGGGGAGCAACCTTTGGAATTGACAGTAAAATCCTTTGAACTTCTATGGATATTAGCCAGCAATCCCGAGAGAGTCTTTTCAAAGACGGAACTTTACGAGAAGGTATGGCAAGAGGACTATGTGGATGATACCAATACACTCAATGTTCATATCCATGCTTTGAGGCAAGAGTTGACCAAGTATACAAATTCAAATGCTCCTGCTATCAAAACTGTCTGGGGTTTGGGTTATAAGATGGAAAGACCAAGAGGTAGAAAATGAAATTAAAAAACTATATTTTAGTGGGGTATCTAGTGTCGACTCTACTAACGATTTTGGTCGTTTTCTGGGCAGTCCAACGAATGTTGATTGAGAAAAGTGAAGTTTACTTTCTCGTTGGAATGACCTTGATTGCTAGTTTCATTGGCGCTGCAGTGAGCATCTTTCTTTTGTCGCCTGTGTTCTCTTCTCTGAAACATTTGAAAAAACAAGCTCAGGATATAGCAAGCAAGGATTTCAGCACAGAAATTGAAACCAAAGGCCCATTAGAATTTCAAGAGCTGGGCCAGGCTTTTAATGACATGTCCCACAATTTGCAGGCTACCTTTCAATCACTTGATGAGAGCGAGCAAGAAAAGAGAATGATGATTGCGCAGCTCTCTCACGATATTAAAACTCCCATTACCTCCATTCAGGTTACTGTGGAGGGAATTCTAGATGGAGTGATTAAGGAAGAGGAACGGCTCCACTACTTAACTACGATTGGTCGGCAAACCGAGCGTCTAAACAAGCTAGTGGAGGAATTGGATGTTCTGACTCTGAACACACAACCTCAAGATACTGCTGATGAAGAAGTCGAAGAGGTCTTTTTAGATCAGTTGCTGATTGAGTCAATGAGTGAATTTCAACTCCAGATTGAACAAGAGGAGCGAGATGTTTACATTCAAGTATCACCTGAGTTAGCGAAAATCAAGAGCCATTCTGACAAACTTTCTCGCATTCTGGTCAATTTGTTAAACAATGCCTTTAAATATTCAGAACCAGGAACCAGAATCGAGGTTCTTGCCCAATTAACAGAACAAGAACTGACAATCAGTGTGAAAGACGAGGGACAGGGGATCCTTCCTGAGGATTTGGAAAAGATTTTTAAACGACTTTATCGTGTAGAAACTTCGCGCAATATGAAGACGGGTGGGCATGGCTTAGGTCTTGCGATCGCACGAGAACTAGCCCATCAGCTTGGTGGCGAAATCACAGCAGAAAGTCAATATGGCTTAGGAAGCAAGTTTACATTCAGCCTTAATTTGAAATAAAGCCGTAAAATCCCTTTACAAATCTAGCTTTTCATGGTACAATAGCCTTTGTGTGAAATAGCAGCAGGAAAGCATGAAGCTCGTCAACAGGTGTCTTATGACAAGTAACCTTGGCTGTTTAGGCGAAGGGCATCTGCACGAATCAGGGCTTTCTAAGTGACTATTTCCACCGAAATATTATTTATATCAGGAGGACATACAAATGTCACGTTATACAGGACCATCTTGGAAACAAGCTCGTCGCCTTGGCCTTTCACTTACAGGTACAGGTAAAGAATTGGCACGTCGTAACTACGTACCAGGACAACACGGACCAAACAACCGTTCTAAATTGTCAGAATACGGTTTGCAATTGGCTGAAAAACAAAAACTTCGCTTCACTTACGGTGTAGGTGAAAAACAATTCCGTAACTTGTTCGTACAAGCTACAAAAATCAAAGGCGGAATCCTAGGTTTCAACTTCATGCTTCTTTTGGAACGTCGTTTGGATAACGTTGTTTACCGTCTTGGCCTTGCGACTACTCGTCGTCAAGCTCGTCAATTCGTAAACCACGGTCACATCCTTGTTGACGGAAAACGCGTTGATATCCCATCATACCGCGTAACTCCAGGTCAAGTGATCTCAGTTCGTGAAAAATCATTGAAAGTTCCAGCAATCCTTGAAGCAGTAGAAGCTACTCTTGGACGTCCAGCATTCGTATCATTCGACGCTGAAAAATTGGAAGGTTCATTGACTCGCTTGCCAGAACGCGACGAAATCAACCCAGAAATCAACGAAGCACTTGTCGTTGAATTCTACAACAAGATGCTTTAATTTTAAGAAATATCTTACAGACAGCCTACAACAGTGGGCTTTTTGCTTTGTCTTAAAATGTTGATTTCTGGGTTTGTTCAGTTATTTGTTCAGTTATAAACTTTTTAGTGCAGTTTCATAGAACGAAACTGCTTTTTTTGCATTCTCTTTCGAGAGGTGACTATATATATCCATGGTCATAGATAATTGGGAATGTCCTAAACGGTGCTGAAGTTCCTTGTAAGGTATTCCAGAGTTAAGCAAGAGACTAGCGTGAGTATGGCGAAAACCATGAAAACCAATGTTAGGTACGTCAGCACGTTTAAAGTGAGTTCTTAACCTGGTTTGTAGAGTTCGATTATTGGGGTATTCATTTATGAAGTCAGAAAAGACTACAGTTTCAGAGCGCCCAAGTTGCCAAGCTTCTTGTACTTGTCTATGTTTGTACTGCTTCAGCATACTAACAGTCGCTTGATCTATATCGATATCACGATAGCTAGATTTTGATTTAGGACTATTGAGTTCTTGATTATAATTTAGTGTTTTTGTGATATGCACAATGGCATTATCTAAGTCAATATCAGACCAGGACAAGGCTAAAGCTTCATTGATACGACAACCAGTAGCAAGTAGAAACTTATAAAGTGTAATCTCATAATAATAGCGATACCTACTTATATCCAGAGTATCTAAGTATTTAAGAAAGATTTTTAATTCATCATTATCAAAGTGCTTTACTTTTTCTCGCTTTGCTTTTTGTGTGTTGCGAGGTAATATTACCTCACGAGCAGGATTAAACGGTATAGCTTGCATAACTACACCATACTGTAAAATACGCTTATTTAAAGCGTGAATGGTATCGTAGTATAGAAAAGCGCCTTCTTCCCCTTTATTCGTTTTGTCAGCAAGTTTATTGACTACGTTTTGAATAAGTGGAGTCGTTAGTTTATCCAACTTATAAGAGCCAAATAGGGGCAAGATATGGTTATCTAGCAGTCTTCTAACGTTTAATTGTGTGTTAGGTTTTACGGTATGCTTGTAACTTTCCCACCATAAGGAAGCTAATTCCTTGTAAGTAGTAATGTTAGAGGCCTGAAACCTGGTAGATCCATTTTGTAAAAAAGCAATTTCAGCTTCTTTTGTCTTTTGCTTAACTTCTTTTTTTGTTCTCCCTGTTATGCTTGTCTTTACATCTTTTCCAGTGACTTTATCAATACCAAGATAGACATTGGCACGATATACTATTGAACCGTCTTTTTTTGTGATTTGTTTTATTTGCATAGTATTCCTTTCCATCAGCAGGCAAGCAATTAGAAAAGGTTTTGAGTTTATACTATGCTAGGAGCTACGAGAACCCCTCTATTTTCGATTTTAAGAGGACTGTCAGTAAAAATACCAGATAGGAAAATAAAGCGATTATGGAGCTTATAAAGGATGTTAATTATATAATCTTCTCAAAAACCATTGTGGCTTGGATACGGTCACCACCGCCTAGTCCTTTGCTTCCGCCATTGGCGGTTGTGATGGTATGTAGGCGGTAACCTTTTGAAGCTTGTTTATTGATAACATCTTCTAATTCTGTAAGGTTTCCTGATCCAGTACCGAAAAACTTTTCTTTCAAAGTTACCTGAAGGACAACGTAGTGTAGTCCATTTACTCCAGATGCGGTAGAAAAACTACCTTCTTGTTTTACAGTGTCAAAAAATCCCATGAGGGTTACTCCTTGTTATAAATATTTTATTTTTTATTATCAATTTTTAAAAAAGAAACAGCATCGCTTTTTGCAAATTTTTTTGCAATTTCTCTTAACAAATCTCTCTCTTCTTCATCAGAAAAATAATAATTAAGAATTAATTCAAGCAAAAGGGGATCTACTTCTTTTCTTAATGTTTGATACACATCAAAATCTAAGTCAGTTTTTGAAAGTTGCATATAATCGAACTCTCTCCAAGAAGCAAATTCACGAGGAGTAGGACTATATTCTTTAAATGGAGTTTCCGGATCATCACTATATCCGAGTAGATAACCAACACTGACTCCGAATATATCCGCTAGTTGCTGGGCTTTTTCAGGTTTTATCTGGCTTTCTCCGTTTTCCCAACTTTGTAATGTTCTTAGAGGTATACCATTATCTTTAGCAAAAGCTACTTGCGTAATTTTATTTCGTTTTCTCAATTCCTTTAATCTATTCATTTATATCAACACCTTTCAAAGAGTATTATATCACGTTTTCAAAATTTAAACGCAAAAAAATCGCATCTTTTTTAGAAAAATGATTGACAACGCAAAAAATAAGCGGTATAATACAAAATATAACGCATATATCTTGCGTTATAATTCAACACTTTTCAAATTATTCAACTGATATTTTTCAATAAAGGAGGTTTAGCACTATGAAAAATAACATGAGATTATTATTAGCCAAGCAACGTAAGAAAACTGCTGATGTTGCAGAGGCTACAGGAATTTCAAAAAGCACTTTAACAGCTTTGTACTATGAACGTGCAAAGAATCCAAGTATTGATACATTGAAAAAAGTATCTAGTTACTTAGGAGTTACACTTGATGAATTTCTTGATACGAAATATTAGAAAGGAGTGAACTAATCGTCATACTACTCTACATATATAGATTTCTCATGTGGTTCTTTACCACTGGGGATTGATAAACGGATCTAGATAACTATTTACTAGACTATTTTGCTTGCTACCTATGGCAGTATCAAGGGTTTGTAGGGGTTTGTTCTCTCCTAAATTTTCCCTACCTCAATGATTTACTTTGGTACTGTTTTAGGTGGCAAGCGCTGACAAAAATAAGCAAGGAGTGAACCGATGGAATTGGTTTATATGGACGGCAAGAAAGAGCCGTATACACTGAGCAGCATCGTAGCAGAATGCACTGGATTGCAACATCACACAATAACCAAGACAATCCGCAAACATCAAGCAAGGTTTGAACGGTTCGGAAAGGTTGGATTTAAAATCCAAGCTATGGAAAGTGGTCAGAATACTAAGGATTATATTTTGAACGAGCAACAAGCGACCTTGTTAGTTACATTCTTAAAAAATACTGAGCAAGTGGCCAACTTCAAAACCAACCTGGTCAAAGCCTTCTTTGAAATGCGTGACGAACTTTCTAAACGCTATCTTCAAAGAGAACTGGAAAAACCAAAGCGTAAAAGCTTAACCGAAGCTATCCAAGCATGGGAGAAAGCACCTAAGCATGCCTATAGTACCCTTACAAACTTACTACTAAAGGGAGTGACAGGGAAGAATAAAGCGCAACTCATGAAGGAGCGAGAAAGTAGGAACGGTATTGATGGATTGACAAGTGTAGAACTGACAAACTACCAACGTTTGGAAGATATGACAATAGCTATGATTAATTTGAATAGGGGGTATTCAGAGATTAAAGAACTAATTTTTAAAGTATAGGAGTATAGAAAATGGAAAATGATTTTAAGACAGTTAAAAATTCCAAGGGGTTAGAAATTCCCAAGTATTCCAAGGATTTTAAAAAGCTAGTTGAGAAAGACAGACAACTAGCCGAATATCTTTGTATGAACTACGAAAACCTAGAGAGTGAAGACCTGGGCGCATTTCTTGAAACGGTGGAGCAGGGATTCAGCTGGATTCTGGATCTTATCGAAAGTAAAGACTTGCTTTATAAACCAAAGTCAGGTAGTAATCATGCAAAAAGAAAATAAAAAAAATCACTTGCTCAAATTTTAGACGAGACGAGCAAGCGACGAGATTCAGGGTATAGAAATTTTTTCTATGCTTTGATTATAGCAAAAAATATCTATTCTATCAAATACATAAAGAAAAACCGAAGAGCAGGCAAGCAATTAGAAAAGGTTTTGAAATCAAGCGCTGACAAGGTGATTCTAAGACCTTGTTTAGCTGAAAGATGGGTAATTACTCACGAAACACCGCTACAAGCGTTCGCCAACTTGGGGCAATCGCCCAGCGTTTGGAGTGGTGAAGCATACCATATAGAAAACAGGCAAGAAAAAGGACAAGGAAAGGCTAATGGAGAAAAATATGACTCTAGATCTAGATAATATGACACAAGCAGAATTTGACAACCGAATTACTGAAATCAAGGATAGAAATCCGAACCTCTTTCAGTTCATCATTGACTTTTTAGATGATAAAGTAACTCCAGAAGAGGTGTACGACTTTCTGAAGATGGAGCGAAGCTATCAAGTGAATTATATCAAGAATTACCAAGCGAGGGCATAGCATGAATGAACTAGAATTAAGCAATACACAGTCTATTGTCTTTACTTTGCTACTGCTTGGCCTACTACTTTATCTAAACCGCCGAGACCGCAAAAAAAGCGCCCAAATCGAGCGAGAGAGTACACAGACGATAGAAACGACTAGCGAGGATTTAAGCCCTGATTATGGGCGATATATTCAGCTTGGAATGGTCAGTAAAGGGGATTAAGTATGTTTAGTTTGAGTAAAGAAAGCGAACATGATTTGACTAATAGAATAAGCACGGTTATAGAAAACTATCTAGCAGTTCGAGAACGACCTAAACCACGACTAACTGGTTTAATATCAGCACAAGAAGCTATGGACGAGTTAGATATAAAATACAAAACTTTGCAAAAGTGGGAAGGTGCAGGACTAAGACGTTACCAACCACCACTAGAAGATACTAGAAAAGTCTATTACAAAGTTACGGATATTTTGAAGTTCCTGGGGGTAGATGATGGCAAAGACTAAAGTATATTTTTGGTTGAAGATTGATAAGAAATTTTTTGACAACCTATTTATTAAGCGACTAAAAAGTATGCCTGGTGGCTATACCATGACAGTGATCTATATGCGCATGATGTTAGAAAGTCTTGAAAGTGATTGTATTCTGTATTACGAAGGGTACTTTGAAACCTTAAAAGAAGAACTGGCCTTGAAATTAGATGTTTCTGAAGATGATATATCTATGACTATAGCTTATTTTACGCAATGTGGCCTGATTCAGATTGATGAAGATAAAAATGCTGAGTTAACACAAGCAAAAGCTTTGGTACAACAAGAAACAAACCACGCTGCATATATGAGAAGCTACCGCAAAGAGCAACAAGAGAAAGAAAAAAATCTTACATTGTTATCTAATAATTTTACAACGTTATCTACATGTAAGACAGAGAAAGAGATAGATAAAGAGAAAGAGTTAGAGCAAGATTTAAAGTTAGATATAAATAAAGAATATATAGTCGAGGAAATCTCGCCTAATGAGCAAAGCTCATCTTTTACTTTTCCTACTTGGCTTGAAGAAACAGCTATAAAAGATTTAGAGAAAACAAAACATAAAGAACTTTGGATTCCTATTGTTTATCTGAATCAAGTAGCTAATAAGCGGTATAAGTTTGTTGATAAGACAAAAAGGCTTTTACTAGCACGATTCAAAGAAGGCTATACACTTGAAGATTTTAAACAGGTAATAGATATTAAAACGGCGGAATGGAAGGATAGTCCTGAATTTTCTAAGTATCTGAGACCAGAAACACTTTTCGGATCTAAGTTTGACGGTTATTTGAATCAAAAGCCTAAAACCATAAAAGGGAAGTCTGAAGATAACTTCCCAGATCTACCATTTTAGGAGTTGCAAAGATGAAGGAACAATTTAAAGAATTTAATAACAGAAAAATATTGGATACGGTTTGCGATATTCACCAGGTAAATTATTGGGAAATTTCTGTACCGGTTTTAGGGAGTTCAGAAAGAAAAGTACAAGCTTTTTGCCCGGAGTGTGTGAAGGGAGAGATTAAACAAAAAGAGCAAGACTTGTTACAGCAGTTTGAGGATAGACAGGCTTACTTTAAAACTTATGATGTCTTAATGCGTGATAGTACGATTCCTAACGAGTTGAAGGGAGCGACGTTTGATAATTTCCTTGTTAAGACGACAGAGGAGCGTCAGATGTTAGAGTTTGTAAAGGGGCAAGCCCAGAAGTACCTTGCAGGTATGACGGGAAATACTTTAATTAGTGGTAGTACAGGAATAGGAAAAAGTCATTTATCGCTTGCACTAGCTAAAGAAATCAATGAGAGCTTCAGGGAGAAAAACGAGCCAAAGAGTGTTTTGTTTGTCAGCCTAACCGAGATTATCAAGCAGATAAAAGAAGGATGGGCATATGGAAGAAATGCAAACTTAACAGAGTATGAGGCGGTTAAAAAGTTAGTTGATGTAGATTTTCTAATCATCGATGACCTGGGGGCAAAAAATGGGACGGTAACACCTAAGAGTGACTGGGAACAGGATTTCTTGTTTGATATTATCAATAATCGAGAAACTACGATTTTCAACACGAACTTAGACAGTAGCGAACTGCGGACGGTATACAATGCTAGAAATTCAAGTAGAATTTTGAAAGGTTTAGAAGGGAACACTTTCAAAGCTTTCACGATCAAAGATAAGAGATACACTATAAATACAGTGAGGGGAGAATATCAATGAATGATGATAAAATGCGATTTGCAACAGAAAAAGGCTTTGTTGTCTACGAAAAATGTGGTATAATAGAAATAGAAAAAGTTCCAAGTTTTGGAGAAATTACTTTATTCTACTCAGATGGGAAATTTACCCATCTAGTCAAAAAAGAAACTAAAAAATAAGTCTATTGAGAACAACTCAGGGACATACCGTAAGCATATAATGCTAGTGGTATGTCCCTTTTTGTTTGCATAGAAAGGGGGTGAGAGCAATGTCAGGAGATACTTCTTTAGGGTATGTAGTAGCCAATAAATTTTCTATGGATCCAAAGAAAAGACAACAAATATTTGCAAAGTGCAAAAAAGATGATGAAAATTTGGAAAAACGGAAAAAAGAAATACTAGAAAAATATGCTAACAAACAAGACAAACCAAAATCTAGAAAAAATGATTCTAAAGGCTCGGAGAGTCATAAAAGAAAAGCTAAGAGCTAAGAATTTTAGAAAAAATTATAAATAAAAATCAGATATTAAAAGATAAAGGAGCAAAAAAATGACAATTAACTTAGCTAAACAAAAAGAAAATCTAGAAGCTTATATCCGAAGTACAGGTTATAACACTAGAGGGGTGAATGTAGAAAATAATCATGTACTCATTGAAAAACCAATCCTTGATAGTTACGAAGATGAACATCAACGTAAAGAACTGGTTGATCTAGTAAATGTTATTGAGACTCGTACCCGTGGTGGGAAGTATGAAGTAACTGACTTTGAATCTGATTCATTACAAGAAGTTAGCGAAAATTCGGTTGAGAGAACAGAAGCAGATAAAAAGAAAACTATCAGCGTTGATTACTTAGTTAAATTATTCAGTGGAAAACTTGATTTTTCACAGGAGCAATTAGATGATGGCCAATATAATTTAACGGATTTTCTTGGTAAGAAGATTATTAAATTAAAACGTAGAACACGAAATAGAGAGATTGGGAAAATTCTCCAAACTGCGAAAGTACAGACCGCTACAAGTCTGGATGACTTGAAATCTATTGTTTCTTTAATTAATCCAGAGCGCAATGTATCTATGGTTATTAGTCAATCACTATTTAGTGTCTTAGAAAAAATGAAAGATACTTCAGGAAATTATCTTCTTAAAGTTGATAAAGAGACAGGAACAAGTGAAACATTCTTTGTAGATAACTTTTTAATTGTAGATGATACAACATTAGGGAATAAAGGTGAGAAAAAAGGCTTTATCGGAGATCTAGAAAACTTTGTTACTTTGTTTGATCGCAAGAAAGATACACTTAGTTGGGTGAATGCGAATGGCTATTTTGGGAAACGGTTGATTTTACATACCCGATTTGATGTAAAAAAAGTTGAAGAAGATTGTGGTTACTTTATTCAATGGAACTAGGAGAAAGAAATGGATATTAATCAAGTATTTGAAACACTGGATGATCTAGATGATAAAAAAAGTAAGATTAATTCAGCACGAGAACAGTTAAGCGAAAAAAGGAAAAGCCTGTTAGGCAATCAAACAGTTTCATTTGAGAATATAGATTCTTTTTTGTCAAATAACTTAGAATCTTTAGAGCAGCTTGAAAAGATGGAAAAAGTTATTAATTCTCTTCAGGAAAAATATAATAGTGATTTTTCAGAAGCTAAGGCAGTCATCTTTGAATACATTTTTAAAGAAACTAAGCAACGGATGGAAACTAAGAAGATCTATAAACAATACCGAAAGAAACTTAGACAAATTCTGGACGCATATAATGAAATTCAAGAACTAAAGAAGGATGTGGAAGAAATCCATACAGGTGTAGTCAGAGAAATAAGTCAGAAACATTCTCTATTGCTATATCGAACGGAAGTAAGTCCGCTTACTGTCTTACCATTCTTAAACCCTGATATTAGCGGGTGGATGAATTTTTCTAAGGAATATCGGGACATTAAAGAGTATTTAGAAAAATAGGGAACAAATTAAGTAAGGCTAGTGATATATGGATGAAACAGAAAAAATATCGCTAGTCCTACTTTTATGCTTTACTAAGTTTCACATAACAAAGTAAGCATAAACTGAAAAGAAGTAGTAGCTTGAAAGCAAGGTATATCAGGGGGTTACAGAATGGAGTGAGTTTCACAGAATGTAAGATATGAGAAACTGAGGGGATAAATTAAAGAAATTTCCCTTGAACTTGTCATACTGAAGAGTTGTCAAACTTAAAACAATGATACCTGGTAAGTGGAGTGTTGGAAGGCTTTTAGCGCTTTTTGTCAGTTTGACAGAATTTACAATTTGGCAAATTGAAAGATAAAAAAATTTTTAAATTTAAGTGGAGGTACTTGCCTATGTACGAGTTGAGTAACAGAGACCTGGACGGGATAGATATTGAGTTGGGACGATATAGAACGCTTGCTAATAAAATTTATTTGAGAAGACAGGAACTGATACATAATAAGAAACATAGCACTGAAGATTATACTAGTGGGAAAGGCAAGACAGTATCTAGTCCTACTGAAGCGACAATCATTAGAATTGAAGAAGACCAAACACTAAGATATTTAGAAGGTTTCAAACTAGTTGTAGATACCTTGATGGAAAACTTAATTGAAAGTGATCTAGTAATTTTTAAAATGAGATATTTAGAAGCTGGTGCGACTTGGGAAGACGTGGCAGAGAAACTAAATAAAACTACTCGTTACATAAATAGCCGTAGAAAGGTAATCGCTAAAAGATTTGTGGAATTGAAAGGATATTGACTCCCCCCATCTTTTAAAAAATCTTTCTGCCCAGTAGGGTACCGGTGAAGGGAACTTTTTCCAAGTCGGAGCACTTCAGACAAAAAGGGGGTAAAAACTGGCCAATTTACCAGAAAAATGATTAGTTTTGAATGGCAGTATATATACTGTAGAGGAGAAGTAGATAAAACTTGATTTATTGCAGGAAGATGGCAAAAGAGCTATAATAAAGTGGAGCATAAAGGAGCATGCTTTTCAAAAGGAGATTGTAGCCATGGCGAAAACTGACTATTGGGTAGTTGTTTATAAAATTCTTAGTTATTATTTTCAGAAAATGAAGGCTGGGGATCTAGCAGATGAAAATGAAATAAACGCTTCAGTTTTAGAAATCCCTCACCTTTACTTAATGGATGTTTATCGTAATCTGTTTGATGACGGATTTTTGACAGGCACTTGTGTAACTGGAGACATGTCTGGGGATGTTTATATTGAGAATTTGTCTCTTGTTAGGATTACAACTAAAGGTATTGAATATTTGGAGGACAACTCCAAAATGAAACAGGCTTATAAAATTTTGAAAGAAATAAAAGATTGGATACCTGGAATGTAGCGCTTAGATTACTCTAAGTGCTTTTTTATTTCTTTTGCGAATAATAAAGTAGGAGGAAGAAAAATGAACACTTTAAACATTGAACTTACAAGTATTGAAGTAACTAATACTAGGTTTTGAACATTGGGGAGAAGCGGCTTATAGTGTATCGATACTAAAGAATGAATACAAGATTAAGTTATTACTCCTATTAGATTTCAAGGTAGAAGATAAAGAGTTGCTAGATTACCTGGTATCGATTTGTAAGTATCGCAATCTAGTGCTTCACTTAGTAGAGATACATAAGACAGAAAATTTTAAAAAAAAATAGAATTAAACATATTATACTTAACAAGTATGGTATAATAAGAATAATAAAACAATGGAGGTGGCTGTAATGTCAATGGAGAAGCTAGCAGATCATATTATTGCAGTTGCACAAAAAAAAGAAATAAGTATAAGTAATTTACAACTTCAGAAGGTGATGTATTTTGCAATAAGAGATGCTAAGGAGCAAGGCCTTATGTCTATGTCTGAACTAAAAGAATTGTATGATGAACCATTTTTAGTGTGGGCTTATGGTCCAGTAGTGAAATCACAATATGAACGTTTTAAATGCTTTGGTTCGTCTCCTATCATAGGAATATTTCAAACATTTCCTAAATTAGAAACTATTAATAATATAATCGAAACATACTTAAGAAGAAGCGTGTCTAGTTTGATAAGAGAAAGTCATGAAGTCCCTTTTTGGAAAGATAATAAAGATAAAATAATTGGATTTAGAAGTAATTTAGAATATGGATTAGGTGATATTTAGTGGTTAAGCTAAGTGATATTCAATTAAATCTTAATAATGATTTTTCTTTTATTTTAAATGAATATGCTTCTTTACTAGAAAAGGCTACTGATGAAGAAGCGGTTTTAGATAAAAATTCTATAGAAGAACAAGTTGAACATCTTATAGAATTAATGGCTATTCGTGATGTCAAGAGATTGCCATATGATTCAATAACAGCAAAAGTTATAGCTTTTAACGAAAAAGCAGACGACGAAGAATTGTCTGAGAGTTTCTATTATCTAATGAATGAGATAACGGAAGTTCTTATAGTTATAATTGATAATTTTGAAAAGAAAGAAATCTTTGCAGGGAAAACCCTATCTAGTATTTCAGATAAGAAAAAATATTCAAAATCGATCATAGCCTTTTATAAACTTTTAGAACATACAAAATTAGCTAGTTTACAGTACAAAACTTTATATCAAAAGACAAAAAAAGAAGTCAGTGATATACAGTCAAATATTGATAAAATTAATAATGAAGCTAAAAAAGCTTCTTCAACATTAGAAGAAATCAATAAATTAAAAACATCTATATATACAGATTTTATCGCTATTTTAGGTGTTTTCTCATCGTTTGTTTTTGTTATGTTCGGTGGTTTCAGTGCTTTATCATCAACTATAGAGTCCATAGGACGAGCTAATATATCGATGGCTAAAGTTGTATTTATTTCATCGGTGTTAATTGGTTTTTTGATTACAGTTCTATATTCACTTATTTATTGGATTTCACTTATAATTGGTAAGCAATTGGTTTATAAAACTTGTGAATGTGAAAAAAGATGTCGTAATCTAATACATCTCATTTCTAAACACAGATTTTATCTTTTTATAATTGGTTTTTGTCTCTTGTTTGCGATTGTATCTACTTTTTTAATATTCAAAGGAATTTATTGAGATTTATAAACAGACTAAATCCTTATATACCTTTATAAGGGTATCAAAAAACACGTTAAAAACGTGCTAGTTTCTTGCCTGCTGAACTCATTAAAAAAGTAAAGATTTATGTTCAGTGATTTGTGGAGTAAGGAAGAAACTCCAACATATTCAAAGAAAAAACGAAAACCAACAAACACCCTAGTATCAAGCATTAAGGAAGTATAAAACAACTTACTTAATATTCAAAAAAGCGATACAACAAAATGCTTTAATTTTAAGAAATATCTTACAGAAAGCCTACAACAGTGGGCTTTTTGCTTTGTCTTAAAAGGGTGATTTCTGGGTTTGGGCATTGTCGGAAGGAGTGCTTTTAGTTATCGAGAATCTTTCTAGCTATAGTATAAAGAAATCCGTGTTTTAGGTGACTTTTCCGCCCTCATTTTCAGCTTTTGTGCTAAAATAGATTTATAAACTTAAGATAAGGAATGTTTATGAAATCGGGTAATGTATTATTGAAAGGATGCCTTTATTTCTGGGGTGGCTTATTTTTACTAGGTCTCTTGGTTCAGGTAGCTCTGCCTTTGGCAATTTGTGGCTTGATAGGTTTCGGGGCTTATCTAGTCTATAAGCGTTGGCGTTATCCTCTCTTGAAGGATCGATCTTTGGAAGATCAGATTGAGCTTTTAAAAGCGCGGATTCGTCAGGCTGATAAAGATATCCAGCAGTTAGAGGAGACCTTGTCTGAGAAAGGCTCAGCAGCCTATAAAAGCCTAGCTAATCAGGTCTTGATTGAACTTCAAGAAATTCATCAAGAGGCTAATCGTTTAAAATCTTATATTGACGAAGCTGTTTATAGTCGCATTGATAAAAAGGTTCGCTCAGTAAGGGCGACCATAGACGTCCAGCTAGAGCGACTAGAAAGAGAGAGTCTGGTAGACATCGAAAATAAGGAGCCCGAAGAATTGGCGCCTGAATTGTCTCAGACCTTGGCAAATATTGTTGCGGACCATCAAGCGATTCTCGACAAAATCGAGTCATCGGATGTTGGAGCCAAAGAAGAGCTGACGGCCATCCATAGTTTAAAAATGGAGAAATTCCAAACGATTTTAGAGGGCTATTTAAAGATTAAGGCAAATCCCAAAAATTATAATCGGGCGGAAGAACGCTTGGAACAAGCTAAAGCAGCCATCGAACAATTTGACCTTGAGCTAGACCAAGTTTTGAGAGAACTCAATGAAACAGATATGCGCGATTTTGATATTAGCCTGCGTATCTTAGGAAAAGATCGCAAAGAATAGGGTAGACACAAAGGAGTAACCATGACAGAATTTAATTTTGATATTGATCAGATTGCTAATAATACAGTGGCCAAAGTGGACAAGACAACCGAAATCATCGAGACCAATACAGGCTCAGCCCAGACGATTACTTTTCTTGAAAAGCTAAGCCCTGAGCAACAAGAGCAAATCAAGGAGCGCGTGCCTCAATTGGTGGATCAGTTTGTCACAGACCAAAATGCTCTCTTGGACTTTGGTCAATCAGCGGTGGAAGGTGTCAATGGTACGGTTAACCGTATTTTGACCGAGCAGAAGAAACTGCAAATTCCTCAGGTGGATGATCTGCTGAAAAATACCAATCGTGAGCTCCAAGGTTTTGTAGCCAAATATAAGAATGCTGAAATTGCAGAATTGGAAGAAAAGCCAAACTTTTTGCAAAAATTATTTAAAAAAAGTCAGAACAGTCTGCAAGAATTTTATTTTGACTCAAAAACAGTTGAGCAAAAGCTAGATGGTATGGCTGCTGCTGTGGTCAAGCAAGAAGATGTGCTGGCGCGAAATATTGTTTCTGCTGAAATGCTGATTGAGGACAATACCAAATCCATTGAAAATCTAGTGGGAGTAATTTCCTTTATCGAGGCCAGTCAGGCAGAAGCTGGGAATCGTGCTGCTGAATTGAAGACTCAAGTAGATCAACTAGATTCAAGTACGGTAGAATATCAAACCAAGTCCCAAGAATTAGCTCGTATGGCAGAAGTGGTCAATACACTGGAACAACAACATACAGAGTATGTTAGCCGCCTTTACGTAGCTTGGACGACGACTCCACAAATGCGTAATCTCGTCAAAGTTTCATCGGACATGCGCCAAAAATTGGGCATGCTTCGTCGCAATACCATTCCAACCATGAAGCTTTCGATTGCCCAACTTGGTATTTTGCAACAATCGATGAAATCAGGTGTCGTGGCAGATGCCATTGTCAATGCCAACAATGCTGCCCTTCAGATGCTAGCTGAAACCAGCAAGGAAGTGATTCCGCAGATGGAACGAATTGCCCAAAGTCCAACAGTAGCTGTTGAATCCGTCACCAAACTTGCTGAAAGTCTAGTCGCTCAAAACCAAGGTATCGTTGCTGCCATTGAGTTGGGACGCCAGAAACGTGCTCAACTAGAAACAACCATCGTCAAATCTGCAGAAATGATCAACGACTCTGTTAAACTCCGCGATGAGAAAATCGTCCAAGCCCTTCTAGACCAAGGAAAGGCTGCTCAGAAAGAAGTACAAGAATAAAACTAAAAGGCTCTATAATATTTGTAGTGGGTAAATCCCCTATGAATATTATGGAGCCTATTTTGTTGTAGAAAAAAAGTCCCATAAGATCTATAATGAAAAGCAAGCAAACAACTCATTAGAAAGATTCATATGGAACAACTACATTATATTACAAAACTACTCGATATTAAAGACCCTAATATCCAAATTATAGATATCGTTAATAGGGATACCCACAAAGAAATCATTGCTAAACTGGACTACAGTGCCCCATCTTGTCCTGATTGCGGAAGTCTGATGAGGAAATAGGACTTTCAAAAACCGACTAAGGTCCCTTACATTGAAACGACTGGTATGCCTACTAGAATTCTCCTTAAAAAACGCCGTTTTAAGTGCTATCAATGGCTCAAAAATGGCTGTCGCTGAGACTTCCCTCGTCAATAAAAATCACCAAATCCCTCGTATCATCAACCAAAAGATTGCTCATCAGCTGTCTATTTCAACTTCAAAGGTTATTCGCAAGTTCAATGACTTTCACTTTAAACTTGATTTTTCTCATCTTCCTGAGATTATGTCTTGGGATGTGTACGCCTTCACCAAGGGAAAGATGAGTTTCATTGCGCAAGATTTTGATAATCTCAGTATCATCGCTGTTCTTGAGGGAAGAACACAAGCTGTCATCCGAAATCACTATCTTCGCTACGATAGAGCCGTTCGATGTCAGGTGAAAATTATTACTATGGATATGTTTAGTCCTTATTATGACTTGGCTAAACAGCTTCGCGTTCAAATTTCTAGGCTCAGGCTGAAACAGTCCCCCAGACTGTTTCACTCCCGTGTGCTAAAATCGTTCTTGATCGCTTTCACATTGTACAACATCTAAGCCGTGCTATGAGTCGTGTCTGTATCCAAATAATGAATCAATTTGAACGAAAATCCCATGAATATAAGGGTATCAAGCGATACTGGAAACTCATCCAACAGGATAGTCGTAGACTCAGTGATAAGAGATTTTATCGCCCTACTTTTCGTCTGCACTTGACCAATAAAGAAATACTAGACAAGCTGTTGAGCTATTCAGAAGACTTGAAACACCACTATAATCTCTATCAGCTCTTGCTTTTTCACTTTCAGAATAAGGAACCGGAGAAATTCTTTGGACTCATTGAGGACAATCTAAAGCAGGTTCATCTCCTTTTTCAGACTATCTTTAAAACCTTTCTAAAGGACAAAGAGAAAATCGTCAACGCCCTTCAACTACCCTATTCTAACGCCAAATTGGAAGCGACTAATAATCTCATTAAACTTATCAAGCGTAATGCCTTTGGTTTTCGGAACTTCGAAAACTTCAAAAAACGGATTTTTATCGCTCTGAACATCAAAAAAGAAAGGACGAAATGTGTCCTTTCTAGATCTTAGCTTTTCTTCAACCCACTACAGTTGACAAAGAGCCAACTAAAAGGACTTAGCCCTGTGCAATACAGAACTAAATCCTTTGGATAAATTAATTGTCTAACTTTTTGGGGTCAGTACATTTTGAGAGTTATTATCTACATTATTTGCCTTTTTCTTTTGTCAACCAATATGTGATTCCTGCTGATGAAATTGCTGATAAAATAATCGCTAAAATAACCCATACTCTGTTATTATCCACTGAAATTGGCGCTTCATATGTTTCTTTTTTAGTTTCAATTGGATTAGATAAAAAATTCATCACATTTTGATTGGTCGTTCCACCATCACGAATATTCTTCATAACAGTTTTAAAGGACTCTGCGTAGTCTCTATTCCCTTGAATAACTTCTGCTTCATTAGATATCAAATCATTCGTAGTTGAAATAGTCTTATCAACATTACCTTTAATAGTCTGAACTTGATCAACAAATTGAGTAAACTGATCCTTCATAGTTCCAACCGCTTCATGATTTTGACTAGTTTCTTTTGATCCAGTAGAAGTTGTAGACACTAATGATTCAATTGATCTATATAAGCGATTTGATGACTCACTATCATTTATTAATGTTCCGCTATTAGCATTTGAAGCTGTACCCGTCACTTCCAATTGTTTTGCTTTCGTTTCCTTCCACTTATCGTACTCGGTTGATAAGGTCTTAATCGAATTATTATACCAATTAGCTAAGTTTGTAATTTGATTTTTGAAATAATCATTTGGTAACTCAGCTTCAGCCAATTCAGGCAATGTGTTACTTGATTTTTCTAATGACTTCAAAGAGTTTTGAATTTGTTCCAACAAATCTATACCTGACTCTTTAAACTTAGCAACTTGATCTTCTGACAACTGAGTCGCTATATCATCACGACTGATATTACCATACATATTGTAAACAGAATCTGGTGATAAGGCAGAAAAATTAATAGAGGAGCTACTTGGACTTCCATAAATTGCTTGAATCATACCAGTTGAACGATCGATTTTGCTTAATTTATCAAGAATATGTTTTAAATCTTTTTTCACTAAAACATCTGACTCTTCTTTATCGCTACGATAAATAGTTTTCTTGACAGGAATTGTAGTTTCACCAATGTGTACTTCAAATGAAATTTCATTTTTCCCATAATGTGGTTCTAAAGTATATTCAACCGTCATAGTATAAAGCTTATCATCTGTTATAGTTTGCTCTCCTCCAACTAAAGTAGCATTTCCTGTAACATAAATTTTAGCTTTAGGAGATAAATATTTTGTCCCTTTAGAACTGCTAGAATCTCCGCCACCCTCAACTACCGTTGATGATTCAGGCAAACTACTGGATGGTTTTGTCACAGAAGCTTCGACAGTTTCAGACTCAGCCTGGGGTAATTTAACTGTCAATTCCATAGTTTCTGTTACTTTATCGAGCTTATCATTTTCAATCGATAAAAATTCAAAAATAGGTAATCCACTTATAGAGGTGGCCTTCTTATCAAATTTAGTATAATTCTTAAGTAAATCTATTTTTTCATTATATTCTTTGACTTGATCAGCTGTTAGGACATTGAGTTTCTCCAATTTACTAAATAAAGTTTGGTAATCAGTTGATTCAATACTAATATCTGTTAGATTTGAACGAATCAAATTTTGATAAGTTTCAGGCAAATGATTTTCAGTAATCAAACTTTTATTAATCTGATCTACAAGTGTTGCTTTAGCATCCGAAGTAAGGTCCGATTTTAAATCAACATCTTCTTTACCAAAGTAAAAGAGTGATATTTTCTTTTTCTCTTCTTCTAATTCTTTTTTAAGATGTCCAAATTCAGATTTTCTATCTTTTATTTTACCTTGATAATCAACAATAACCTTATGATAATCAACTACTAAATCTTCTAGTTTAGCTTGTTCAGATTTTTCCTTATCTGTACTATTTCCAAATTGATACAATGATTTAAGCACCGAATTATTTAAACCATCTATAATTTTAGAATTTTCTTCATGCTGTTCTTTCAAGGTGCTATTGGTTGTTAAGACATTCTTTTCAAATATTTCCTTCTGAGCATCAAAATAAGTTTTAACTTCCGTAAGTTGTTTTTCTAATCCGATTCCTGTATTATTTAAAAGGCTAGCAACAGAATCAGAAAAAGCCTTCTGAGAATCTTCATAAGACGAATTCGTTTTCTGTAGATTTGAAGCAAATTCCAAAGTGCTTAACATAGACTGACTTGCTTCGTTTGACGGACCATAGATATATTGAGAAATTTTTGAATGCGTCCCAGACTGTTCATTTACAATATTATCAACATTTCTTTTAGCATCATCTAGATTGTTGATAACACTTGAAAAATACATTTTTATAACATTTTGGTTAATAGTATTGAGGTACTCGCCTACTCGTAACTCAACATTCTTAGATTTAACTGGATCTAAATTTGATTTCGTTTTATATGTTATCTTTGCTCTATCAGGATTAAAACTTTCCAGTTGAGCTATTTTTTCTGAAAACTGTTGTTCGATATAAACAATTACATCAACCGACCCATTTTCAAATCGATTTTCAGCAACATTACGAGTCATGACAGTCCATTGATTTGTATTCTCTTTTGATAATAAATTTGTGAAATCATTTCCTAGATTATAGGCGTTGCCATTTAATACGCCTCCAGCATCTTCATTTACCAGAGCAATATTCAATTTACGATCGTTAACCTTATTTGTTACAGAAATCTCTTGATTCTTTAAATAAATAAATGTTGCTCCTGAACCAACCAACAAAGTTACAAAAACACTACTACCTATAATTATTTTTTTCATAGCTAACCTCTCTCATTTATCTCTTTATTATACCACGAATACTAGAGTCAGGCAAGGAGTGCTTATAATCTTTATTCTATTAATAAAACTTACCAATTCGTAACTTGCTTATGCACCTACCTATATACTAAATTTTAGGTGTTTCATTTTCTCACCATATAGAAAATCCTAGAATGAAATCCTAGGATTTGTATGTCATTTATAAGTTCTACAAGGAAACGAACATGAGTAGTTTTAAGTCTCTTTATTTCCTTAAGTTTTCTATTATCCTCAATTCATTTTATCTCGAACCCCTACCATGATATCTGTATACAAAACATCATTTATCTTACTTGAAATATAAAATACGGGTGTAGATTCTTCTAAGTCATTGTCGATCAATAAATTGGTTAAGCCGTATATAGCCTTATCAAAGTTGACTGCTTCCTCCCCAGTAACTCTAGCTCCTACCATTTGCGGAACTAAAAAATAACTATTATAAGCTGTCCCTTCAAGCAATTCATTCTCTCCTAGATAATCCTCATGAACGGGAAGATAGACTGTGATATTGTATGTACCATCATCCAACTCTCCGATATGAGGACATGAGTAAAATGGATTGCTTTTTGGCGTATACCCAGCCGCTACGGCTGTTTGAACCATATCTTGAAAGGCTACTGCAATTTCATCACCAGTAATGTTGTAATCGATACTTAAGACATTACTCATCATTAATGATTGATTCATACCATATGTAATTTCTGCCATTTTACTTCTCCACTGGGATAATCAAATCTACAAACAAATCATCATAAACTGGAATCAAGACCAGATACAACTTGTCTTGCAACTTCCAACCGTGCTCTCTGATGTAATCCTTCATCTCGTAGATGGACTGGTCCAAGCCATCCTCAAATGGCACACGTTTACTGATACCCTCAATATTTAAACTAGCTTGGTACCTTAGTTGGCTCGTTGAGTTTGTTTCTGAAATGACAGGTATATAAAGGGTAACATCCTGTTCTTCTTCGTCAAATTGAGTTGGAGTCATTTCAAAAATGGTCGGACCATCTTTATAGATGCCATTGGTATAGGGTAAGAGTTCTGTGTGGACAAACAACTCCAATAGTTCGTCCGCTTGAATCTGGACCTGGTCTGTCATCAAATGTTCCATATGAATTTGGATTTCTTTAATCATGTTTCGTTTCCTTTTTAAATCTATTTTTATCAAATTCTTTATTTTGAATCAAATCCGAAGACACTTCTATATGCTTGATTGGTCTTGTTTCCTCAATATCATGACGATGTTGGTAGGCGTAGATAATCACAAACCAAGATGCATACAGAAATTGTCCAAAAATCATTAAGAGTAAAGATACTCCCCAGCTCATTAAAAAATCATAACCAAACACTCCCACTAAAATAAAGCAAGTGCTTAAAATTAAAGGTGGCCCCATCACATAGTTAAGCATAATTTTCCCAGCCTTCTCCGAAATAATTTCTTCAGAGTCCAAGTCAACCAAACAGCTCATGACGATAATAATTATAATGGCATAGATAAGGGGGAGAGATAACTTTAGAACAATAAAGTTATGGTCCCCACTCAAACTACTAAATCCAATAATGGTATAAACATGACCAGTCAGATACATGAGATAGGTTCCAAAACTGGTTAAAATTCCTCTCTTAAGATCCAGAAGAAAAACAAGATTTAAAATCCAGACAACAATCCCTGCAATAAGCAGCCCTTGATATAAGTCCTCATTTTTTAGAACCTCTAACCCTCCTGCCATAAACATAAAAAAGGCTATAGGATACAAAATAAAAATCCCATTTAATACTCCCCAAAGTGGAACAGGGCCTTTTATTTTGCTTCGTTGAAATTCAAAAGTTTTTTTAATTCGTTCCAGTATCATTTAAACCATCCTCTCATACCTTTGATCAGGCTATTGGCACCTTTTTTCAGGTTATCAGTGACATTAAACTTTTTATCAAGCCAGTTCAGCCCAGCTACCGCTGCAGCAGATGCTCCGATTGCTACTGCTCCAGTTACCCAAGCAGGGGCTGTTGCAACACCTAATAGACCTAACCCAACACCTGCTAAAGCAGCCCCAGCACTCGCTGCGGCAGTTGCAGCAACAGTTGTCCCTGCGGCCTTAGCCGCATCTATTACAAAACCTGTTGCCACACTAGCCTTAACTTCATTTCCTCTTAGACCTTGACGTTTAGCCTCTTGTTTATTATCGTGGATTTTTGAGAAAGTATCAACCACATCTAAAGCAACACCAACAACTGCAGCACCTTTTAAAAACTTACCAAACTTCGTAGCGGATTTAAAACCTTCTTTGTAATTTTTAAAGCTATCTGTAGCAGACTTAACTAAACCTTTAAATCCTCCAGATGCGCCTGCCTTTCCTAAACTCCACAGGCCTTTACCAGCGCCTTTGAAAGTTATCTCTTTAATAAATTCTTCTTTCAATAGGCTTCCAGTTGTAGACACAAGTGATTTTCCGACACTAGCCACTTTGGTACTAAATCGAGTTGTATCTGTAAAAGATTTGAAAACCTTACTCAATTCTTCATTATATTTAGTATAGCCTAGCTTTTTCATTATGGATTTGAAGGTCTGTGGAACACCACCGTTTTTATATTGAACTACCTTATAAGTACGACTACCATTTAATTTCTTGGTAACTTCAAAATAATTATCTAGAAGTTTTCCAAATTTTGTTGTCTCTTTAAGAACAATGGTATCTCCTTTTTTATTTTGACTAAAACGATACAACGCATATAAAGCTGGCAAAATAGATTTTAAATGTTTTTTATAGTCCTTACTATTTTTATATAAATCACTCTTTGTGACATTTTTATAAACATTAAATAATGAATCTATTAAGTTCTCATTTTCGGCCACCGTCCCACTATACTTAGACTCGGCAAGCTGTTTTGCAAGAGCATTTTGGTACTTCACAGCTTTGGAGTTGCTATGGATAGCTGTGTGAATCTCTGAAACTGAGTTTTTAAACTGAGTTCGATTATAATAATTTCTCAATGCGGGGTTCCCATACGGAAGAGGGGCATAACCTGATAGTGTTGCGATTTCACTATTTTGCATATCGATAAGGTCAAAGGTATCTGTTTTTAGAAGAACACTATTAAAAGCTTCCATGTTCTTTATGGTATCATCTAAACTCTTGACTGCTTGATTATAGCTCGTGTTCACACTATCCAAACTAGGATTCGTTAACGTTAGGATATCACTTATCCCTGCATAGATATTTTTCGTCTTACTGGAACTGCTCTTCAATCCCTCGATCGGATCTTTCATCCGTTGCTTGATGCGTTCTAGATATTCTGTCTTAATAATGGCACTGTTGTCGGTCTCTGACACCGTGTCTTGAAAGAGCTTCACAAGTCCATCATAGCGACTGACAATGCTATCTAGGGCATTGACATAGTTATCAACTAGTGGTATCTGATAGTTGGTCACCTTCTGGTTAATGGCATCCTTCACTGCCCCTTTAAGACTATCGGTTGAAACGACCTCTGATAGACGGCTTCTCGAAACAGATAGCTGTTCCTTGATACTATTTACCGAAATAACTAACAACTCTTTTTGAACTCGAACTTCGGATACATCAATCTTCATTCACTTCCTCCTCTGAGTAAACACTGGAAATCAGTCCTGCGTCTAGATAGTCCTTACGCAGAGCTTCTTGGCAGTAATGTTCATCCACGGTATCCGAATACCCTTCTGATACTACTCTCTTAATCAAGAGATTGCTTAAAAACAAGGGTGAAGTGTCAAAGCGTAATCCAAATGGATAGCCATGACCGATGTAGTCCATATAATGACCATTATCCAAATCAACTCGACGACCTGAAATGACTACAAAAAAGTCCATCTGCTCGCTTTCAAATGATTCAACCAAGTCCTTCGGAAGAAGCTCACGATCAAGTTCCACAACAGTACCCAAAGGATAGATACGACTTAAGCAGAGATCCACATAGGAAGCATACTGGATAAATAGCGAACGAGGTAAAGTGACTTCTTCTTGGAGACGCCGAATTCGCACGAGTTCTTTTTCATAGAAAAACTCCAACGGCGCCCCTATCATTGGATGATAATGATAGCTAGGTTCGTCATTCATAAAAGCTATATAACAGGCCCGAAAAACATCTGGATGTCCTGATAGGGTCATCGCTACCGCTGTCAATACTTCCTGCTCCTTTTCAGATAGGCTACATCTAGACAAGGCTCGGGCGAATAAAATCATTTGTTCTTCCTTCATGGTCGCAACCCTCCTGATGCAATAGCTCCTGCTGTGATAGCTCCTGCTTCATGCGCGTCATCATCTATCTTATTCTGTCCTGCTTGTTCCATTTTTAGAGCATCTGCGCTGGTAAAATTTTTCAAAGTAACAATAGACTTGTTAAAGTGCTCCAAAACGTCATTAAAAGTGGTAAAAGGGGTAAGATCTGTGCGACTAAATCGCATATCACTTAGTTTACCGATTCCTGTAGTTGAAGTAGGAACATCTCTTGTAATAGTGTTCCAACTGGATTGATTTACACCTGTATCTACCATTTCTCTCCCTAATCCTCCATATATTCATAGACACGAGCCTGACGATAATAAGATGCTATTGCAGACTGTAGCTCACTTGATTGAGTTTCCAGACTACGTATCTTATCCTCAATAGCAGTTTTATTATTGTTATGGCTATCTCGAAAATTAGTAATATTCGTTCCTAAATTATAAAAATGACCTTCAAAATCTTGCTGACGACTCCCCTTAAAACTAGAGGAATCTAAAGGAAGAATCTGACCTAAAGATCTTGCACGATTATCAATAGACTGTATCTCACTTGCTAAACTACTGCTAGCTTTTCTTAATCTAGATATTTTCCCGTCAACTACACTTTTTGCTCTTTGAGCTTCAGCAGCTTGTCGACGAAATCTAGCCGCAATTTGTTTATAATACGACCCCATTTCCCTTCTCCTTTTTATAAACTGTACTTCATTTTAGCATATTTTGCGTAGAATCAACAACCCATATACATATCCTTTTGATTAAACTTACTCCCTTTGAATCAATCCCCAAAAGTGAGAAACTTTTGGGGAAAGGCTCTTATCAAGTTCAAGTACGAAGGATTGCTGATGCCAACCATGCCTCCAATTGCAGAGTAAGCTATTGTCAGGTCTGGAT